>DALYGI010000039.1:9579-17578 GCA_031971595.1 Prochlorotrichaceae cyanobacterium CTOTU29312 | reverse complement strand
CTGAATTAGACAAGGATCTTCAGACCCTTAAGGAGTTCAGAGTACAATGATTGTAGTGTCTGACACTTCTCCAATTTGTTACCTGTTATTAATCAACCAAATTGACATATTAAAAACCCTTTACAACAGTATTGTTATTCCTCAGACTGTTGCAGATGAACTGAAAGCATCTGACTCTCCGCTTGTCGTAAAACGTTGGATTGCTCAACCTCCTGATTGGCTTGAGATACAATCCAGCGAAATTCCTCAAGAGTTTGAGCTAGGAAAACTTGATCCTGGTGAACGAGAAGCTATTCTCCTTGCAGAAAAACTCAAGGCAAATTTGATAATTTTAGATGACAAGGCAGCAAGACAAATTGCCACAGAACGTGGGCTAAACATTATTGGACTGTTGGGTATTTTGAAAGATGCTGCTCAATCTGACTTGTTGGATTTGAAAATAACATTTGAGCAATTACAAGCAGTGGGGTTCTGGGTTGCACCAAGTTTGCTAGAACGGTTACTAAAAGATAACTAATGCGTATCTCCAAACTTACGACTATAGAAAGATAGCAGCATCCTCAACGCTTGGGGGTGCTGCATGCGCGGCAAAGTCGCCGGGAGTCCCTGTGGGGGGCGGGGGGATTAAAAAAAGTCTCTCACACCCTGAGCATCATTGTCCCAGAGGGAGTTCTAAACGCTAGACTATTCTTAGCTTTTAGCTTAAGTTTTTTGTCCTAGCCTTTGAGTTTATCTGCTCCTCCGACTAACCCATGACTGTCTTCCAATCCCTCAAGTCTTCTTTTCGATCGTTCCGTCACTTCAGTAAGGTCGCTTTGGTGGGGGTTCTCTTCCAAGGTCTCGTCTGGGCCACCCCCGCCACTGCCCAGCAGCGCCAACTGGAAGATAGCTTGAGTTACAGTCAACTCCTGACGGACATTGAGAGCAATAAGGTACGACGCATTGAGTATGACCCGGTAAATAGTATCGCCAGCGTCTACTACAAAAATGCCAATGAAGGGGATGTGGAGCGGATTTTACTGTTCTCAGAAAATACCGAGCTAGTGGAGTTGGCGCGGGAGAAATCCGTGGAGTTTACGGTGCGTCCCACGGCGGACAGTGAGGCGGTGTTGAATTGGCTGGCCAATTTGCTGGTGATTGGGATTTTATTGGCGGCCCTGATTATTGTGGTGCGCCGATCCAGTGGGGCGGCCAATCAGGCGCTGAATTTTGGTAAATCGAGGGCCCGGTTCCAGATGGAAGCCAAGACCAATGTGATCTTTGAAGATGTGGCGGGGGGTGAGGAAGCCAAGGAAGAATTGCAGGAAGTAGTCACCTTTTTGAAAAAGCCGGAACGGTTTACGGCGATCGGAGCCCGGATTCCCAAAGGGGTTTTACTGGTGGGGGCACCGGGGACGGGGAAAACCCTGCTAGCCAAAGCGATCGCCGGGGAGGCTGGGGTTCCCTTTTTCAGTATTTCCGGGTCAGAATTTGTGGAAATGTTTGTGGGGGTGGGAGCTTCGCGGGTGCGGGATTTATTCCGTAAGGCCAAGGAACATAGCCCCTGTATTGTCTTTATTGATGAAATTGATGCGGTGGGTCGGCAGCGGGGCATCGGCATCGGCGGCGGCAACGATGAGCGGGAGCAGACCCTTAACCAACTGCTCACGGAAATGGACGGCTTTGAAGATAACAGCGGCGTGATTGTGATTGCGGCAACCAACCGTCCCGATGTGTTAGACACGGCCCTGCTCCGTCCCGGTCGTTTCGATCGTCAGATCACCGTAGATTTACCCAGTTTTAAGGGACGTTTACAGATTCTAGAGGTTCACGCCCGCGATAAAAAAATCTCTGAAAGTGTATCCCTAGAAGCCGTGGCCCGGCGCACCCCTGGCTTTTCCGGCGCAGATCTAGCAAATTTACTCAATGAAGCGGCTATTCTCACCGCTCGGCGGCGCAAAGATGAAATTGGCAACGAAGAAGTCACGGACGCGATCGATCGCATCACCATTGGGTTAACCCTCACGCCTCTTTTGGATAGTAAGAAAAAGCGGATTGTGGCCTATCACGAAGTGGGTCATGCCCTGCTGATGACCCTGCTCAAACACGCGGAAGATCTGGATAAAGTCACCATCATCCCTCGCTCTGGTGGAGTGGGCGGTTTTGCTAAATGGGTTCCCAACGAAGAAATGATTGACAGTGGCCTATTTACCCGGGCCTGGCTCATGGCCCGCATGATTGTGCTGATGGGAGGCCGGGCCGCAGAAGAAGTGGTCTTTGGTCACGATGAAGTCACCCCCGGAGCTTTTTCCGACATTAAAAACCTCACGAATCTAGCGCGAGAAATGGTCACCCGGTACGGCATGTCCGAACTTGGCCCCCTGGCCCTAGAAAGCAACAATAACGAGATCTATCTAGGTCGGGACTTAATGACTCCCCGTGCCGAATATTCCGAAGACATGGCCATTAAAATCGATCATCAAATTCGCGCCTTGGCGAAATATTGTCACACCGAAGCCGTGCGGTTGTTAGAAGAAAATCGTACCGTCATCGATCGTTTAGTGGATATTCTCTTAGAGCGGGAAGAATTAGACGGTGAAGAATTTCGGCAAATCGTAGCGGA
The DNA here is from genome assembly GCA_031971595.1 of Prochlorotrichaceae cyanobacterium CTOTU29312. Classification (GTDB taxonomy): domain Bacteria; phylum Cyanobacteriota; class Cyanobacteriia; order Prochlorotrichales; family Prochlorotrichaceae; genus JBEAPM01. The sequence continues at coordinate 14,976 of DALYGI010000039.1, read as the reverse complement.
ATATACAGCCCTACCCGAAAAACCCATGGTGGCAGAAAACAAAAGCCCCCTAGCGATCGTCTGAAGGCTCCCCTGAATGGGAACAGGCCTAACAAGCCTAAAAGTCTTGCCTAAAACCTATTCCCTATTCCTTAAAACCTATTTCCTAAAAAAAACTACCGTTGCCGAGAGGCTAACTTTTCAAACGTGGCTTGGGTTTCTTGGAGTAACTGAGCGCGAGTATCTGAGGAATGAACCGCTGGCGAAATGCCAGGGACTAGGTTACGGGCCTGGAGGCTCATGTGAAGCTGGAGGTTAGCTACATAATCCGAAAAGTCTTCCCGATCGACAGGGTTCTGAAGCAGGTGCATCGTCACTCGAAAGTCTCCTAGAGGATTGGTAAACAGCTAGCCATAAACGTTACCATGACTCCCCCTGGAGATGATCTTTTGCAACGAACTGTAAAGATTTCAAGTTAACGGCTGAGACCTCTGGGCGATGGGGCTACCCCTAGGGATTGCAAATCGTCTCCGGGCCAATATCTTCGATCGTTCCTCCCATGGTTTCACAGGCGAGGTTCCAGGCCTCCAGTTCGTTCATCCCTTCTTTTACATAGGTGTCGTATAGGGATTGGAGCCGATCGTTAAAGGCGGCCTGTTCAGCTTGTTGTTCCCGCTCTTGTTTTTGTTGCTGTTCGTAACGAATCACCGCTTCAATCCCCGCGTCGGCTTTAGCCTGCAAGGGGGCGATCTGGGTTTGCCAGTAGGGGGCAGCACTGACGGTGCCTAAAATCTCTTGGGCGGTTGACCATTTCCCTTCGTCCAAGGCTTTTTGGGCTTCGGCGATCGTTTTTTCGTTTTGTTCCCACTCCTTGCGCCAACTGTTCCGCAGGTTTTCGACGGTGGCGCTTGCTGGGGCGTTCAGGGGAATTTGGGCCAACGTAACGATCGCTTCTTCTAATTGACCATCCACCACTTGGGCTTGGGCCTGTTCAATCACCTGAGCCGATAAATCCTCCACCAAAGCCTGGGCATCGGCGTAAGACTGGGCAGAGTCGGGGATAGCCAACAACACCCCCAGGGCCGATCGAATCTCTCCCTCCGCCGCTAACCGCTCCCCCCAGAGGAAATTACATTGCTCACCGATCCCCTGGGCTTCCGTGTAAAACCGGGAGGTTGGCTCAATCTTCTGGGCCGCTTGCACACAGGCTTCCGGATCCGGTTGGGCGGCTAAGGCCTCTAACTGCTCAAAGGCCTGGATGTCCCGTTGACGATCGCGCCATTCCTGCACGCCGACGACAATGGCCACCAGCGCCAAGCTCCCCACCCCCATTGTATAGAGCAGACTATTTAGACCCCAACGAGAATTTTCGCTCATTTTTTACTCATGACTTATGTGCATTACTGTGCATTACTTATGTGCGCTGATGATACTTGAGGACTCCTGAACAGCGATCGTCCCTTAACCTACTCTAGGGAATGCCTAGGTAATTTCTGCCAGAATCCGGTTTAATTCGTTCACATCTGCATGATATTTGTTGCCACAAAAATCGCAGGAAATTTCCGCACCCTGATCTTCTGTAATCATATCCTGAAGTTCTTCGACTCCAAACATTTTCAGGGCACTCAGCATCCGTTGGGGAGAGCAGGGGCAATAGTACCGCAGGGGCTGGGGTTCCCCTAAAATGTGTAGGTTTAAGTCTCCGAGGGTGTAATCCAAAATTTCCGTCAGGGTTTTCCCCTCTCGCAATTGTTGGGTGAACTTGTTTAAATGACTGATGCGAGATTCTAATAGTTCAATTAAGGGCTCATTCTGGGAGGCTCTGGGCAGAATTTGGACTAATAAGCCTCCGGCGGCATCCACCCCCGTTTCACTGGGCAGTACCCCCACCACTAGGGCGGAAGGGGTTTGTTCGGAATGGGCTAGATAAAAGGCCACATCTTCGCCAATTTCTCCGGTCACCAGTTCCACGGTGCTGGTGTGGGGTTGACCATAGCCCAGATCCTTAGCAATTTGCAGATAACCCACCCCGATCGCTTTGCCCACATCAAATTGTCCCCGATCGTTGAGGGGGAGTTCTACCTCTGGATGATTTACATAGCCCCGCACGGTGCCATTAAGCCCCGCATCCACACACAGCCCCCCCAAAGGCCCAGCCCCCCGCAGGCGCAAGTTTACACGGGATTGGGGTTTCTTCATACTAGAGGCCAGGAGCAGCCCGGCGGCCATACTGCGCCCCAAGGCGGCGGTGGCCACAAAGGACAAGCGATGTCGCGTCCGTGCTTCGGCAGTAAGGGAGGTGGTAATACAACCCACAGCCCGAATGCCACCGTTTGCTGCTGTTGCCCGAATTAACTGATCCGTCATCATAGGTTTAAGAGGTTTAATAATTTAATAATAATGTCTGCCCTATCTGAAATGTCTGAAGATTCAGGTTTAGAAAATGCTTTGAGCCCCACCAAGGACTCCCTTTATTTTATTGCCTTACTGCCTCCGCCCCCCCTTCAGGAACGGATCCGTGTGCTTCAGCAGGAAATGTCCCAGCGGTTTCACAGCCATGCTGCCCTAAAATCGCCACCCCACATTACGCTGATCCCCCCCCTGTCCCTCTCGGAGTCTGGGGCTGGGCTTTTACAGAAGGAGCTTAACCTCTTCTCCCCGTCTTCAACTCCCTCAAATCAGAACAGTTATACCCCAGAGGAGCCCCCGACGATCGTCTTGGAGGGGTTTGCGGCTTTTGCGCCCCGTGTCCTGTATCTCCATGTTCAGCCCAATCGGGGACTCACGACCCTCCGCACTCACCTCCGCGATCGGTTACAGCGCCATCCTGCCCTCCAACTCCCGGCTAACCCGCGCCATTCCTATCCCTTTGTGCCCCATATCACCCTGGGCTTTCGGGATCTGTCTCCAGAAAACTTTGAGCGGGCCTGGGCAGAATTTCAGCAGCGATCGTTTCAGGCTAATTTTGTTGCAGATGGGTTCACCCTTCTCCAGCATAATGGACAGCACTGGGAGCCGATCGTTTCCTATCCCTGGAGTTCCTAATGCTCCTGAATCCTGAATCCTGAATCTCAGCTAGCATCAAGAGATTCGGCTGCGTTCTACGAGAAACAAACTATTCTCAAGGGTCTTCTACCTATGCCAGATTCTACCCCTGTCGCCTATGAGTGTTTAGCAAATCGCCTGGTACTGGTCACCCGTGCCGCTACCCAAGCCACCAGCTTTAGCCAAACCTTAGTAACCTTGGGGGCTAGAGTCCAAGAAATGCCCACCCTAGAAATTGGGCCGCCCTCCAGTTGGCAAGCCTTAGATGAAGCGATCGAAGTTTTGCCTCGTTTTCAGTGGCTTGTTCTGAGTTCGGTGAACGGAGTTGATGCGTTTTTTCAGCGTTTAGCGCACCTTCAGCACACCAACCCCCCAGCCGGAGAACAGGCCCAAGCCCACCTCCCCCATCTCAACATTGCCGTAGTGGGGCAAAAAACAGCCGATCGTCTCAATTACTACGGACTTGCGCCCACCTTTATGCCCACCCAATTTGTGGCGGATGCCCTGGTGACGGAGTTTCCAGAGCCACTAGAGGGCTGTACCCTGCTGTTTCCCAGGGTGGAGAGTGGTGGCCGGGATGTGTTGGTACAGGCCTTCCGCGCCCAAGCCGCAGAGATTACGGAAGTGCCCGCCTACGAGTCCCACTGTCCCGATCGGATCGAACCCGCCGCCCTCGAAGCGATCGAATCTGGGGAGCTTAGCGTGATCACCTTTGCCAGTTCCAAAACAGTGGTGCATTTTGTCCAACTCCTGGAACAAGCCTTTGGGTCTACGTGGCAAGATCGGATCCGCACCGCAGCGATCGCCTCCATTGGCCCCCAAACCTCCAAAACCTGCCTAGAGCTTCTGGGCCGAGTAGAGATAGAAGCCAAGGTTTATACCCTGGAAGGACTCACCGAGGCGATCCTGTATTACTTTGGATAACTTTGGATAGACCTGACCTCTACCGAAACGCTAGAGAAACTCACCGCGAATCGATCGATCGAGTAATTGCATGGGATGCAGCACTGGCAACGTTTTACCCTGTTTTTCCAGGTGGTGAGAAATTTGCACAAAACACCCAATATTGGCAGACGCAATCAGATCCGCCCCCGTGTTCAGCAGATTTTTCACCTTTTGTTGCCCCAATTCCGCCGCAATTTCCGGTTGCAAAATGTTGTACACCCCCGCACTGCCACAGCATAACCCGCCATCAATGGGCTCCCGCAAGCTCACCTCTGGAATTTGTCGCAGCAATTGCCGAGGTTGAAAGTAAATCTTTTGACCATGAATCATGTGACAGGCATCCTGATAGGCGATCGTTACGGGGCTGTCCGCCAGGGGATGGAGGGGAGCAGTTAGCCCCACGGTGGCTAAAAATTCCTGCACATCTTTCACCTGAGCGGCAAAGGTCTGAGCTTTTTCCCCATAGCGATCGTCATCCTTAAGAATCTCCCCGTACTCCTTGAGGCTATGACCACAGCCGGAGGCATTAATTAACACCGCATCCAGAGCCTGATCTTGGAAACAATCAATCATGTCCCGTGCCAAGGCTTGGGTTTGTTGCTCCTGGCCCTGGTGATGGGTCAAGGCCCCACAACACCCCTGGGATTTGGGAATGACCACCTCACAGCCATTGGCCGCCAACACCCGCAGGGTCGCCGAATTCACCTCCGGGTTAAACAAACGCTGCACACAGCCTAAAACCATCCCCACCCGATAGCGCCGCTCTCCCTGGGCCGGCAACACGATCGCCTTGTCCTGATCCACAGCCTCCGGGCCAAAGGACTCCTGAAACGCCTGATCGGCCACGGGGGGCAATAGCGCTTCCATGGCCGTAACCTGAGCCGGTAGGAGCTTAAAGAGGCCACTTTTCCGCAGCCAAGCCTGAAGCCCCGATCGCTGGTAGAGCCCCAAAGGACGCAGCAATAACCGAAGCCGATCGGGATAGGGGAAAATCGTAAAAATTAACTGCCGCAAAGCCTGGAGGGGAAGCGATCGAGGCACTTGACGCTCCACCTGGGGCCGGGTCGCCGCAATCAACCGATCGTATTGCACCCCCGAAGGACAGGTGGTAACACAGGCCAAACAGCCCAAACAGGTATCAAAATGCTGAGCGATCGTTGGGTTGAGGGGAATTTGTCCCTCCTGAATCCCATCCATTAAATAGATGCGTCCCCGTGGAGAATCCATCTCCGTACCTAACACGCGGTAACTCGGACAGGTGGCCAAACAAAAGCCACAATGGACACAGGCATCAATCAGTTTCGGATCCGGCGGGTGCTGGCCATCAAAGCCAGGGAAAGCCCTAGAGGAATCAACGGGAGAAGCAGGTGAAGTCACAGGTGGTAAAGGAGGGAATGAAAGTAGACGATCGCAGCAATTCTTATTATA
>DALYGI010000039.1:0-9569 GCA_031971595.1 Prochlorotrichaceae cyanobacterium CTOTU29312 | reverse complement strand
GAAGCAGGTGAAGTAACAGGCAGTAGAAAAGGAAATAAAAGAAGACGATAGCTAGGGGAGGTACAAAACACTGTAAACTTGGTAGCCTAGACAGACTATAGCGTTTAGACTATAGCGCTTGCCCTTGGGTTAAGCAGAGCGTGATCCTCTGCCGCTGCTTCCTGCAAACCAACCTAGGCAGCATAAGGGCAGAACCATGGCATGAGCCAACAAGTTTATTCATTTTAGCAATAGGACACCTGAAGAAACGTGGACATTGTAATTGGACGGGGCAAAGTTGCCCGCAGAGCCTACGGCATAGATGAAATTGCCCTGGTACCCGGTCAGCGCACCGTCGATCCAGCGGTTACCGATACCCATTGGCACATTGGCGGCATCGAGCGAGAAATTCCGATCATTGCTAGCGCCATGGATGGTGTAGTAGATGTGAAAATGGCGGTGGAACTCAGCCGACTGGGCAGTTTAGGGGTGGTCAACCTGGAAGGGATTCAAACCCGCTACGCCGATCCCAATCCCATTCTCGATCGCATCGCCTCCGTGGGTAAAGAAGAGTTTGTCACCCTCATGCAGGAACTCTATGCCGTTCCCATTCAGCCCGAACTGATTGAAAAGCGTATTCACGAAATTAAAACCCAGGGAGGAATCGCCGCCGTTAGCCTCACCCCCTCCGGAGCCAGTCGCTTTGGGGACGTGGTAGCCAAAGCCGGAGCCGACATCCTGTTTGTCCAAGCCACCGTGGTTTCCACCGATCACACCGCCCCCGAAACGATCGTCCCCCTCAACCTCGCAGAATTTTGTAAAGCCATGCCCATGCCCGTGCTCCTGGGCAACTGCGTCACCTACGAAGTCTCCCTGCAACTGATGAAAGCCGGGGCCGCCGCAATTTTAGTGGGTATTGGCCCAGGAGCCGCCTGCACCTCCCGTGGGGTCTTAGGAGTCGGCATTCCCCAAGCCACCGCCGTAGCCGACTGCGCCGCCGCCCGCGACACCTTTTACCAATCTACCGGCACCTATATCCCCGTCATCGCCGATGGTGGACTCGTCACCGGAGGAGATATTTGTAAATGTATCGCCTGCGGAGCCGATGGGGTAATGATTGGCTCCCCCTTTGCCCGGGCCGCCGAAGCCCCCGGCCGCGGATTTCACTGGGGCATGGCCACCCCTAGCCCCGTCCTGCCACGGGGAACCCGCATTCGAGTAGGCACCACCGGCACCCTAGAGCAAATCCTACGGGGGCCAGCCCAATTGGACGATGGCACCCATAACCTCCTCGGAGCCCTGAAAACCAGCATGGGAACCCTGGGAGCCCAAACCCTTCAGGAAATGCAACAGGTAGAAGTGGTCATCGCCCCATCCTTGCTGACAGAGGGTAAAGTCTACCAAAAAGCCCAGCAACTAGGCATGGGACGGTAGGGGATGAGTTATGAGTTTTGAGTTTTGAGGTATGAGTTTTGAGTTACGGAGGTTAGTGGGGAGTGGTGAGTTTTGGGCGATCAATTCTGGTTTTATTTGCTTTTAACCTAACTGCCCCCCTATTCCCTATTCCCTATTCCCCAACTTAAAACTCAAAACTCAAAACTCAAAACTTAAAACTCCCCAGGCCTTGAGTCTGGGCACAAGAGGGGGTAAGGTATAGGGTCAGGTATCCTATTTCCCTCCTTTGGCGGCGATCGAAATCGATCGGTACCAGAGATCAGGATTAAAGGTGGTGCCCAGAGCGGGTTTTGTCATACCTTAAATGAGCCTACCGTGAGCCTAACAGGAATTGAAATGGGTGATCTTGGAGCCTTTCAAGGGCAACTGTAAGAATTTTGCTAACGTCCATGAAGGGCACTTGTCCTTCTGTCCGACCGTCAAGTGGGTAATGAAGGCTTTTCTCTTCCTGAACAGCGTCCCGTTTCAGGTCAAATCAGGTCAAATAGTGGTGAGCAGGACTAGAGTTGTCCTAGAACTGTTCAGAATCTAGAACGCTAGGATCTAGACCTCTCAATCTAGAAATCTTATGTCTGAACCGAACCAGGGAAAGGAACGCTTTGTGGAGGTTCACCCTCTCCTCCAGAATCGGGGGAGGCTCTTAACCCTGACCCTCTCAACGTCTTGCTCTGGAATTCGGTATTTCCCGAGGACTTTTCATGTCGAAACAAATTATTATTGCTGAACAGCATCGTGTTGCAGCCGTTTTTTCTGAAGATCAGATTGAAGAGCTAGTGGTGGCCCAAGGAAGTCACCAAATTGGGGATATTTACTTAGGGTTAGTGGAAAATGTTTTGCCGGGGATTGATGCGGCTTTTGTCAACATTGGCGATCGAGAGCGCAATGGCTTTATTCATGTGGGGGATTTAGGCCCGCTCCGGCTCCATCGCAATTCCCGATCGATTACGGAACTGCTGCACCCCCAACAAAAGGTTTTGGTGCAGGTGATGAAGGAGCCCACGGGGAGCAAGGGGCCACGACTCACGGGCAGTATCAGCCTGCCGGGGCGGTATTTGGTGTTCATGCCTTTCCGTAAAGGGGTCAACCTCTCTCGCCGCATCCAGTCGGAAAATGAACGGAGTCGCCTGCGGGCACTGGCGGTTTTGGTGAAACCTTCCGGCATGGGGCTCTTAGTCCGCACGGAAGCGGAAGGGGTAGCGGAAGAAGCGATCATCGAAGACTTGGAAATGTTGCAAAACCAGTGGCTCACCATCCAGGAAGAGGCCCAAACCACTCGCCCCCCCGCTCTGCTCAACCGGGATGATGATTTTATTCAGCGGGTGTTGCGGGATGTCTTTAGTACCCAGGTGAACCGCATTGTGGTGGACTCTGCCCACGGTCTGAAGCGGGTGAAGCAACACCTCATGGCCTGGAGTTCGGGCCGGATGCCCCAGGGGGTCTTTATTGATCAGCACCGCGATCGGGTTCCCATTTTGGAATATTTCCGGGTCGAGGCGGCCATCCGCGAAGCCCTCAAACCCCGCGTGGATTTGCCCTCCGGGGGCTACGTGATCATTGAACCCACGGAAGCCCTAACGGTGATTGATGTTAACTCTGGCTCCTTTACCCAATCGGCAACGGCCCGGGAAACCGTGTTGTGGACGAACTGTGAAGCAGCCACAGAAATTGCCCGTCAGTTGCGCCTGCGGAATGTGGCGGGGGTGATCGTGGTGGACTTTATTGATATGGAGTCCCGCCGGGATCAGTTGCAGGTTTTAAAACATTTTGAAGCAGCCCTCAAGCAGGATAAGGCCCGCCCCCAAATTGCCCAACTCACGGAATTGGGCTTAGTGGAACTGACCCGCAAGCGTCAGGGGCAAAATATTTACGAACTGTTTGGCCAAACCTGTAGCCACTGCGGCGGCCACGGCTACATTGTCCAAATTCCAGGCTTGTCTACCGCCAGCACCAGCTTATTTAGTGCGCCCCCGATGGTGGAACCTTCCGCTTCCTATGGCTACACCGCCCCCACCCGTCCCCAGCCGATCGTTCCCGTTTGGACTCCCGACTGGACAGAGGACGAGGAACCGGAACTAGCCGAGCCGGTGGCAGAGCCCCCACGGGAACCCTCCCCCTACTATTCAGGGGAACCCAGCGCTCCCCGTAGCCCCAATCGTCGCCGTCGTCGCCGCCCAGGGGAACCCAGCAGTGCGGAGTTTCCCGGTGAAGAGGCCACCACCCCAGAATTTGAACCGGCCCCCAATCGGTACCGAGAGAACCGGGAGAATGGAGATTCCGGGGAAAGCCCACGCTATAACCGTCGGGGTCGGGCTCCCGTGCGTCCGGCGGAAATTGTGCCCGTAGAAATGACCCCACCTCAACAAGAGGTCTACGCCTGGATGGGAGTTTCGCCTCTGCTGTTGCTCCCTGATGGGGTGGATAGCGCCCGAAATGTGGTGGTGAATGTGGTGGAGCCGGGTACCCTGCCCGCCTTCCCCGTGGAGAGCGAAGATCTGGAACCGACGGAAGAATTTCTCTTGGACGAGGGATCACCGGAGGACTTCGATGCTGAAGCGGAGGAGAGGGAAGACGATCGTTTTGCTGTGGATTTTGAAGAAGAGGAGGATGAAGACGAGGACGAAGCCTTAGGCTTTTCCTTCCCCAGGGTTAAATCCTTGGGCGTATCCCCGGCTGTCCCCCCAGAACCCTTGGAGATCACACCCCAGCCTACACCGCAGCCCGTGGTGGATGAAGCACCAGTGACTCCTCCAGAACTGGAAATAGAAGACAGTAGCCGTCGTCGTCGCCGCCGTTCTTCTGCCCTACGATCGGAAACGGATGAGACCCTCTAAATCCAGGCTGCGGTGGACTCTAGGGGCTCTGGTGGGCCTCTTGTCCCTCCACCTGCTGGGTCTGGGTATCCAGATTGTTATCCACGATCGATCGCCCCTTGATGGGGTACTGGTACTAGGGGGCAGCATTCAGCGAGAGCGCTACGTCATGGCCCATGCCTCCGACCTGCCTCGCCCCATTTTAATTTCCGGGGGATCGCCCCCAGATTGTGTGCAGCGCATTTGGGATCAATCCAACGATCGGGATCCCAGCCGTTTAGACGGAATCTGGATTGAACCCTGTGCCACCTCCACCTTTGAAAACTTTGTTTTTGCTGCGCCCTTCCTCAAAACGCAGGGGGTCAAACACGTCTTGGTGCTCACCTCCGCCAACCATCTGTTTCGGGCCGGGCATTTAGGCCGGGTGATGTTGGGGTTTCAGGGCATTGCCGTAGAGCCGTTTTCTGTGCCCGAACGGGGTCGGCCCGGGAACCGGGAGTCTAGGGTCAAAACAGGTCTAGATTTGCTCCGAGGAACCCTGTGGGGACTGTTTAGCCCACTGTTACCGCCCAAGGTTTGTCCAGGCTTGGTAACCCTTTCCACCTTTAAACCGCCCTCTGTTCCGTCCCGGTGCGAAAGATATTCATTCAAAGAAATGCCTTTAGGACTTGTCTAACCGTCTTCCCATTTCCGATCGGGAACCTTGTCGATGAGTCAAACTTGAGATTAACTGGGAATAACGATCGCACTATTTCCGTGATTATTGGCAATCCGCCCTATAATGCTCATCAGGAAAATTTTAACCAGCGCAATGCCAATCGCCTCTACACTGGTATTGATAAAGCCATTAAATCAACCTATATCAAGGAGGGGACTGCTCAAAATCAAATTGTTGTTTATGATATGTACACTCGCTTTTTTAGATGGGCATCGAATCGCCTGGGTCAAAATGGCATTATTGCTTTTATCACGAATCGATCATTCATTGATTCCAAAACTTTTGACGGGTTTCGGAAATGTATCGATCGCGAGTTTGATTATGTGTATATTGTCGATACCCAATCGGATGTGAGGAATAATCCGAGAATCTCTGGCACAAAAAACAATGTATTTGGCATTCAAACCGGGATTTCTGTCATGTTTTTAGTGAGAACTGCTGCGGAGAACAAAAAATGATTCAACCCATAATTCTAGAAAAGTTAGAGGTATTACCTGAGGCACTGCAAACAGAAGTTCTGCACTACATTGAGTTTTTGTCAGAGCGATATGCAAACATAGAGCCAGAAGGCATAAAGGATAAAACTAAGAAACGTCGATTATTCGGGTCTATGAAAGGTACATTCGTGCTTCCATTACCCGATGACTTTGACGAGCCACTGGATGATTTTGAGGAATACATGTAATGAATGGACTCTTGCTTGACACACATGTATTTATTTGGGTTGTTGAAAATAATCCTAAGTTTCCGAAAGTGGTTAGAGAACGAATAGAGGAAACAGAGAATGTTTTTGTCAGTATTGCCAGTTTTTGGGAGATTGGAATCAAGCTGAAGAAGGAAAAGATTTTACTGAGTTGTGACTTTAATGAAATAGAAGCTCGTTTCCTGGAAACTGATTTTCAGTTGCTTCCGATATCGATACAAGATACGATTCAGCAGTATAACCTACCATTTTATTCGCCAGAACATAAAGACCCCTTCGATCGCATCATTATTTCTCAAGCCATCAATCGATCGCTACCACTGGTTAGCAAAGATCAGGAATTTGATGCGTATCCCATCGAAAAGGTATGGGCATGAGCAAGGCGAAGATTTTCTACTTTACGTTGCAGGATGAGCACCTCAACTACGAAACGATCGCCAAACTCTTCAACACTTACAAGTTTGCAGACTACAAAGAACACGTCATCGACCCGTTACAGCGAGTCTGCACCGTCAGCGTAAAGACGATCGAAATCATTCAGCAAATGCCAGATACCGTTGAACACCAGGGCGGTTAAACCCACCGTGACACCGGCACCTGAGCAATGCATCTATACTTGTGGTTGCTGCTTTTCGTAGACCACTTCATAGACCTTCGCCTCTGGCAACTGGGTAAACAAAGGGGCCATTTTCTTAAAAATCGCTTGATGTACCTCATCCTGATTCTCTTGGGTTAGGTGTTCCAAGGTATCCCAAAGAATCACAGAAATCCCCCGGTTACTGTCCGGGTCTTGGAAGAGGTATGCCGCCTTAAACCCCGATCCATAGGCAGCTACCGCTTCCTCATATAACTTTTGAGCTTCTGCAAATTTACCAGGCTTAAATTCACCGAGGGTAATGTGAGCATAGTCCCGCTTCAGAAAATCTTGAAAATCGCTCATGATCTAAATCTGGATACTCCCAAAGGATAGAGTGGCGGAAACGCCTAAAGCACAGCCTCGAAGTGTCCGCCTTCCTATTGTTTCATGTCAGATTGTTAGCCCGTAGGGAAAGAAAGTTTAAGATTATTGATCCAATCACCAAAAAACGGGAGGGTTGGATGATAAACATGCCACCTTCTCCCGTTTTCCAGAGTACTAACTCAGTTTAGCCCCTAGGCTCAAACCCATTGAAGGCCCATTGAAGAAACGATCGCTATTCCGCAGCGACTAACACTTCTTCAACGGCTTCCACTGCTTCTACTTCTTCTTCTACTGCTTCTACTGCTTCTTCTTCTGCTGCTTCAACGTCCTCCACCTCTGCGCTAGGGGATTCCTCCGCAGCAACGGCTTCGGCCTCCACCACAGACTCTTCACTGGCATCCTCTTCCGCGCTAATCACTTCCTCTGGCACCGCCTCCGCTGCGGGAGTGGGAGGAGCCACCACAATTCCTGCGGCGGCCTGTTGTTTTTGTAAGAGTTGCTGACGGTAACGCTCCGCCATTTCCTCCGCCTTGTCGTAGACCAATTGGGGATTCTTGACCATATCCCCCGGCTCCGGTTCAAGCTGCTTGGTAGACAGGGAAATTCGGCCCCGCTCTGCATCGAGGTCGATAATCATGACCTTGAGTTCGTCATTGACCCCAAAGACCGTATGGGGCGTTTCAATGTGGTCATGGGAAATTTCTGAAATGTGCAGTAACCCACTCACGCCGCCAATATCAATAAAGGCCCCGTAGGGTTTGATGCCGCGCACATTCCCAATCACTACTTCGCCCACCTCTAGGCGGTTCATCTTCCGTTCAACCAAGGCCCGACGATGGCTGAGAACGAGGCGATTGCGTTCTTCATCTACTTCTAAAAACTTGAGGGGCAGTTCTTCCCCCATTAAATCTTCTTTGGCTTTGCGGGTGCTGATGTGGGAACCGGGAATAAAGCCCCGCAGCCCTTCAATCCGCACCAAAGCGCCCCCTCGGTTCGTGGCAAACACCACCGATCGTACCGTGGCATCTTCTGCCTGGAGTTGGCGCACCCGTTCCCAAGCCCGCATATACTCAATGCGACGAATGGAGAGGGTTAGCTGACCATCTTCATTTTCTTCCGTCAGAATAAAAAATTCACGGGTTTCATTGGATTGCAACACCTCATCCGGTGCATCCACCCGATTAATAGACATTTCTTGAATGGGGATATAAGCCGCCGTTTTTGCCCCAATATCAATCAGCGCACCTCTCGGCTCAAGACTAAAGACTGTACCGGCCACAATGTCTCCAGGGCTGAAGTGGTAGTCGTATTTGTCGAGCAGAGCGGCAAAATCTTCGTGCGTAAAACCAATATCAATAGAGTGTGTTTGCTGATTGACCATGCTAGTTATTACCTGGGGTTAATCTCCATAGGGGAACGACGAGGGAAAGAGCAAGGGAGAGCCTATCACGATACCATCCACCGAGAATCGGCTAGGCATAATGGCTGGCAGAACAGCCCAGACCCAAAGCCAAGGGAACCTGAACAACCTGAACATTTAGACAGGGATAATCATTGTACCACAGGATCAAGGTAAAGTTTAGCCCGATCGGCTGAAACTGCTGAAACTCAGCGATTCTCGATTTAGAACTGGTGTACCTCTGTCCAAAGCCGGAAATCCAAAGCCGGAAATCCAAAGGATGGACGTTTCCCTCCGATTATGATTACGATCGTACCCAAACCTCCTGAAACGTAACCCAAACGATCGCTTAACTGCCTTAACCCATTCTGCTCCATTGGAGGAACCTGGAGATGAAGATAGACCCCCTCAATCCCCCATCGGATAGTACTCCCCCTTCTAAATCCAGAGCAAAATCCAAACGGCTGCTAGCGCTGCTGGGTATTAGCGCTATTCCCGCAGGTCTGGGGATGTATTTTCTGCAAGGCCCAGTCGGTTGCGCCTGTGGCGACTCTACCCCTAATCTTCTGGGAGCCTATCTTCGATCGCAGCAAGCCCACTACATCGAACATCAGGCCTTTACTCCCTCCTCTGAAGCCCTGTCTCTGCCAATCCCCGCCGAGACCGATAAATACCGCTTGACCACCCAAGTCGCCACCGATCGGGTGACCATCTACGCCACCCCCAAAGAAATCCCCACCGACCTCTTTCGTCTTGGCCTTACCAAAGCCCAAATCCCCGCCCTTGTTGGGGCTGTTGTGGCCCAGTCCCAGTCCCCTACTAGCACCACAGCCATCCTCTGTGTGGCGGAGGACACTAACTTATTCCAGCAGCCCCCCACCTTTGACGGGGAAAAGTTTACCTGTCCCAATGGCTTCTTTGCAAAGTAAGAGATATTTAGGCAATGACTTCCACCCTTGCCCCGCCCCTGAGCCTGAGCGCTTTCCTGCAACAACCGGAAACCAAACCCCCTAGGGAATACATCGACGGTCAGATTTGCCCCAAACCTATGCCCAAAGGTAAACAGAGTCTCCTGCAAACTCGGATGGTCAGTGCCATTAATCAGCAGGGACTACCCGATCGTCTTGTCCATGGGTTTACGGAATTGCGTTGTACCGTTAGCGATCGTTCTCTGGTGCCAGACCTTAGCGTTTTTAGCTGGGATCGTATTCCCCTAACTGCGGAGGGGGATATTGCGGATCAATTTAGTATTGCACCGGACTGGACGATCGAAATTCTCTCGCCGGAACAGAGTCAAACCCGTGTCATTAACAACATCCTTTTTTTGCTCAACCATGGCACCCAATTGGGCTGGTTAATTGATCCCAATGAACGCACGGTTCTCACGTTCCAAGCCCAGCGGCAACCCATCCTCCAGACTCAGGATAGGGATACCCTCTGGGTGCTTCCGGTTCTCCAGGCTTGGCGGCTGACCCTAGCAGAACTGTTCGGCTGGATGCGCCTCAATTAGGCAGAAGTAAAATTTTCTGGGAAGAACCAGTTAA
>DALYGI010000038.1:0-17608 GCA_031971595.1 Prochlorotrichaceae cyanobacterium CTOTU29312 | reverse complement strand
GTTGTCATGGTTTTTTATGATTGCGAGAAATGTATTGCCCTTGCGGACATCCCTAATGTAACCGAAGTGTTTAGTTTTGTAAAGAGATGTTAATAGAAATTTGTCCATCACTTTAACGATCGCTTTGACGATCGCAGGTGGAGGTGGGGAGCCCGATCGAGGAAGGGGGTGTAGGTGAGGTTGTAGTGAAGGGGGGTGACGGTGATATACCCGGCTTTGATGGCTTGAACGTCTGTGGGGAAGGGATGATCGGTACTGGGGGGATCGGAGTCTTCCACCTCTTCAATCACTTCTCCCGCTAACCAAAAGTAGGTTTTGCCCCTGGGATCCACCCGTTTTTCAAAACTGTCGATGTAGCGCCGAATGCCCTGGCGGGTAATCTGGACTCCGGCAAATTCCGTTTCTGCCAGGGGGGGGACGTTAACATTTAAAAGGACGGAGGTGGGAATTGCTTCGGTTTTGATTTGGTGCAAAAGGGTACAGGCAAAATTGGCGGCGGCTTGAAAGTCCCCTTGGGCATGGTTGACGAGGCTAAAGGCCACACTCGAAATCCCTTCGATCGTTCCTTCCATGGCGGCGGAGACCGTGCCGGAGTAGAGTACATCGGTGCCGAGGTTTGCGCCGTGGTTAATGCCGGATACGACAAAATCCGGGGGTTGATCTAGGATGGCGGTTAAGGCGAGTTTGACACAATCCGAGGGGTTACCTGAGCAGGCCCAAGCCTGAATCTGGGGGTCAAAAATTCCTGACATGGGCTCGGCGCGAATGGGGTCATGGATGGTTAAACCATGGCCGGTGGCGGAGCGCTCCCGATCGGGACAGACGACGGTGACGGTATAACCCGCTTTGGCTAAGGTATTCGCTAGGGTCTGGATGCCCGTGGCGAAGATCCCATCATCATTACTCACCAAGACGCGACAAGGCTCAACCATAGATACCTCAGGGAAAAACTCAAACTATTTCCAGAATAAAGCAAAGCCCGCCCATAAATTGCAGGCTACCTGCGGCGAGTCCCTTATCCCGACAGATGTAAGTCGGTTTGGGCTGCGGTGGTGAGGGCGAGAATTTGCGATCGTTCCCAGATCGGTGGGAGGTCTGGATTCCCTTGGCGCTCTAGGGTGTTAAACCAGGCTAAATATTCCACATTGCCGGAGGGGCCGGTGAGGGGTGACCAGGTGAGGCCCTGAAGGTGCCATCCTAAACTATGGGCACTGGTGATCGCCGATTCAATGGCATCCGCTTGATCCGTACTACTTCGCACCACCCCCTTTTTACCCACCCGATCGCGGCCCACTTCAAATTGGGGCTTAATGAGGGTAATTAAATCCCTGGGGGGGCGCAGCAGTGACCAGAGGGCCGGTAAGACCTTACTCAGGGAAATAAAGGACACATCTACAACTCCCAAATCGGCGTAAGTTTCAGGGGGACGATCGCC
The DNA here is from genome assembly GCA_031971595.1 of Prochlorotrichaceae cyanobacterium CTOTU29312. GTDB lineage: Bacteria > Cyanobacteriota > Cyanobacteriia > Prochlorotrichales > Prochlorotrichaceae > JBEAPM01. Next base: position 16,173 of record DALYGI010000038.1, on the reverse strand, counting down.
ATAAAGCTCTGGGGGAGTGAGGTAGCGTAGGTTCACCCGTTCTTTGAGGATGAGGCGAGGATCCGTTCGTAATTTCCAATCTACTTGCCCATAGCCCACGTCTACCCCATAGACCTGTTGGGCTCCCGCCTGTAACAGACAATCCGTGAAGCCGCCCGTGGAAATGCCCCCATCTAAGGCAATCCGATCGTGAACGCGCACGGGAAACAGGGCTAAAGCCTTGGCCAATTTGTCCCCGCCCCTAGACACATAGCGGGGTTTAGTCGCCACCACGATCGTTGCGTCTTCGGCGATGGGGGTTCCCGCTTTATCTACCACAGCCCCATTGACCCGCACTTCTCCGGCCTGGATCAGGCGCTGGGCCTGTTGGCGAGAGGGGGCGAGGGATCGCTCTACGAGGAGGGCATCGAGGCGCTGTTTGGGCATGGGGAAATTAAGGACTATCTAAGGACTCAGGACTAACTGCTGGATTAAGAGGGGAATTGAGAATTGAGAATTGAGAATTGAGAATTAGATGGGACTGCTCCTTTGGAACTAATCACTTTGGGGACTGCTTTCTACGGGGCAAAGACCCTGGCGGGGATCATCGGGGGGATAGGTGCTTAAATAGCTCCGCAGCCATTCGCAGCTTTCCTGAACCAGTTGGGGGGTAGCTTGGAGGGGCCAAATTTTAGCGGTGCCATCCCGCCCAGCGGTCACAAACCAACGACGATCGGGACTGACGGCGCTGCTGTGAACCTGGCCATAGTGATTCTCGATTTTCACTAATTTATGCCCTTCCAGATCCCACAGACGGGCACTCCCCCCCCAGGAAATGGTTTGGATCCAAGGCGTATGGGGGACAAAGGCGGCTTCTTTGATGCCATCCTCATGGACATTAAATTCAATGTGTTGCACAGGTTTGCGCTGCTGCCACCGTTGCACAAAGATAGATGAATCCGATCGTTTCACCAAGAGAATGGGAAAAAAGCCCCGAACGGCGGGATTAAAATCCTGTTCAAAAGCGATGGCTAATACCTCCCCATTAACAGGATTCTCTTCAAAAGTTTGATTGATATTGGAATTGGGTTCCTCGGTTGCCGTTTGCCAGACTTGCACCTGTCCTGTCCATTGGGCCGTCATTAACCATTCACCATCAGGGCTAAATTTTGTCAAATAAATACCAGAATCCTCGGCAGAACGGCCTAAATCCTTCGTCCACAGATTAGTCCCATCTTCTTGCCAATAGCGCATTTCCCCCTGGGTATCGGTGGTTACAAAGGAATGATTCACCGGATGAAAGGTGAGGGTTTCGAGGGGATAGGTATGGGGACGAAAACTCAAAAATTCTTCCCCGCCTAAGTTCCAGATATATACATTTCCCGTGGCCGATCGCACTGCAATCTGATCGCCTTGAGGGTTGACCTGCAATTCCGATAAATTATTAAACCGAGATTCCGGCGTGGTCAAGGTGCGGCCATGTTCCAGTTGGGGCGATCGCAACGATCGAATCTGAATGACCTGGCCCTGTTGGGCATCCTTTGCCAACCAAAGAATCTGTTCACTATTGGGACTAAAGACCACCTCCTGCACCTGAGACCACTGTTGCAGTTTACGGGGAGTATCCTCCGCGACAGACCACACTTGCAGTAATCCCTCCGGCGTGAGGGTGGCCACAAACTCCCCATCGGGACTGTAGCGAACCCTGTTCACCTGCTTCGATCCAGACTGAAGGGTGTGCTGTTGATGCCCCTGTAACGACCAGGATCGGGCCTGTCCCCCCTGGCTCAGGGTGACAAAGCAGGAATGATCGGGGCTCATTTGCAGGGTTTTAATAAGACTGTGGTTGATGACAAACTGAAATTTTTGCCAGCCCTCCACACTCCAAAACCGTAAAATTCCATCCTGCTCCCCCAAACTCACCAGACCGGGTTTAGGGGGGGAACCCCGATCGGAAGCAGCCTGCTGGACTTGCTTAAACTCTAGGAATTGAATCGATCCCGTGTGGGCAAAAATTTGTTGTTGCAGACGCAAAGACCCATCCCACAACCGGATCACCCCATCTGCCGACCCCGTAGCCACCACCGCGATCGGAGCTACCCCAGGTTTTGCAGGAGTCGGTGTGGCCGCTGAAGTCGGATTCGGGGCCAGATTCGGGGCAATATTGGGATTAGTGTTGGGGTTAACATTTGGGTTAACGTTTGGGTTAGCATTTGGGTTAATACTTCGGTCAATCTTGGCATCAAAAGAAGATCCCGTGTACTGACTAGAAAAAGCGATCGTGCTGATGGGCTGCTGAGAAACCCGCTGTTGCCGGAGTCGGGTGCCGGTGGTGGGGCCGACCACACTCCACAGTTGCAAGTCTCCATTGTCGTGGCCCGTCAGCAAATAATCCCCTTCAGGACTAAAGGCAAAACTAGACAACCCCGCCTGGGCACTGAGGACACCCCAACGCTTCCCCTGAGCCGTCCACAGATAGGCCTGCTTCTCCGCCGTCACGGTTAAAATCCGGTTGCCCGCTGGGTTAAAAGCCCCTTGCACAATCCGCTGCTCTGGCAGTTCCAACACCGCCCGTTCCTGCCCCTGGAAGTCCCAGTGATAGGCTTTGCCATCTCCAGTGGTTAGTAAGCTTGTACTGTCTGGATTAAAATGTAAGCTGGTTACGGTTTCAGTATGGGCAGACCACTGCTTGAGGAGTTCCCCAGTTTCTAAAGACCAGAGGCTCACCCGTCCCCCCTCCCCGGCGGTGGCCAGTACTCGATCGTCTGGGCTAATGCCTAACAGCCCCACATCCTGGCGATCGGTTTCCCATTCCAGGTATTTTTCGCCGTTGAGTTTCCAGACCTGAAGCACCCCATCCTGTTGATGAATGGCTAAAAGTTGCCCACTGGCGCTCATTTGAAGGGTCTGGGCGGCCACTTCATTGACTTCGTTAATGTTCAGTAAAATTTCCTGAAGGGTTCCCTGGACTTTAATTTGTAAATCTCGACCTTCGGCAAACAGAAAGCGATGCAACAGACGATCGAGGGGAGAGTGTTGGATGCGCTCACTGGCACTCACCGCTTGCAGAAGGGCCTGAAGTTGCTTCCCTTCACTAAACAGTAGCTCCGCCGATACCCGCAGGGTTTCAATCGTTTCCACTTCCGCTTTCCGCAGTTGAAAGGTACTAAAAACCGTCAGGGCAGCCATCATCACCCCCATGGCGACAGAGCCGATCGCTAGGCGGCGGGCTCGTTTCAGTTCCTGTTGACGCTCTTGCTCGGCTAAATGCAGTTGACGATCGTGGGCTTCGGTACTGGCTTCAATAAACGATCGTTGGGCTTCCGTCACCGTGGGCGATCGATGTTCGGAGAGGGCTAGGTGTAACCAGGCATCTGCGCTGTGGAGTTCGTGACCTTGGAGCAGTAGGTTTTCCGGTTGACCCGCCTGTAGCCACTGCCGAGCCCGCAAGCCCCATTTGCTATGGGTTTGAACATACTCCCGATCCAAATCCAACATCCGAATTAAATCCCCCATGGCGGTATGAAAATCCCGGTTATGGTGGGCAAAATCAATCCAATCCAGATGTTCGATCTGCTCAAACAGAGGCAGGATCTCTTGCACATTTTTCGGTAAGTTCTCTGGAGGAGTAGCAAAGGGAGAGGGGGCTAAGGGGCGGTAGAGGACGGGCAGAAAGCGCTTGTTGAGGCTGATGATATCCTGCAATAACACCTGACAGGCCTCATCTTGCAGGAGGGACGGGGAAACGATCGCAATACAGTTGACGGCTTCCAATAGCATTTTTTGGCGCTGTTCAAAGGTGTCTGGGGTTTCCGGATCCAGTTGATCGGCTGCAAACCAAGTGGATCGACCTTGAATTTGGAGAGCCTGATTAATCCGAGTGGTAAACCCCTCATCCATCGGGGCATAGAGCAAAAAGACCTCCACCTCATCGGAGGGAAGGGTGGATGCACTGACGCGGATATAGTCTTCCTGAAGCACCGTACAGAAGCCCTGTTTCATTTGTTGAGCCAAGTGCAACCAAGACTGGGCCTGCTCTAAACGGTAACCCTGAAGTAACAATTTAGGGTTATAGCGATGGCTTTTCCATGCCAACGATCGCACTAGGAGATCCGTTTGCTGATGGTGAAAACTGGCATCTTTCTGGAGATCTTGGCTGAGTTGTTTTAAGCCTGTCTCCGAGAGAGTAGAAGACTGCTCCTCAAACAGTTTAATGAAATTTAAGCCCTTTAACTGCTCAGTAATAGTGCTAGTTTCTTTAGATTCTAAACGACTATAAATTCGATTGAGGGTACGGGTCGGTGTCGTTGTACCTTTAAAATTAGGTTTGTCTAATCCCCCTGGATTGATGTTACTGGCTCCAACTTGAATGGCAATAATACGCTTTTCCAAATTACTGGCATGGGCTAACTCTTTCTGACACCCTGTAGAGTTTTGGGAATGGGGCGAAAAGAAATAGAGAAAATTATCCGCCGCTTCGATCGCCCGGAAGGTTTTATCCTGAAGGCTGCCACTGGTTTCTAAATCTAACTTACGATTCCACACCAACCATCCCGCCTGAAGCAATCGCCAATAGAGCAGCATGGCCAGATTTTGATCTTCATCGGCATAACAGAGGTAAATATCACTGCGTTGATTGCGATCGGCCAGGTGACTTTGGGTAATAAAACGACAATGTAAATCGGAAGGTATACAGGGCGGTTGTTCCATGGCAAAGGAGGTCTTTAACCACTTGAGAGCAGCCTGTAAAGACTCCCCCACCAAGAGACGATCGGGATTTTGCTGATTGCGATCCCAATGGAGGGCGGCCTTGAGGTAAACCGTATGCTCCTGTACATAGGATTGATGACGTTTAAAAACCGATAGCAATCCCTGAATGGACTGTTCAAAATCATCCTGATCTTCTCGAAAAAAGATCCAATTAATTTTACTGATTGCCAAAGGCATTCTACTTAAAGCCGAGTGTTTTCCCTCCGCCATAAATTGCTGCCACTCGGATTCTGTTCCTCCTGGATTACGATTTTTCCAGGTTTCATAGCTAATTTCTTGGACATGGAGCAGGGGAATAATGCGCTTATTGTACCGTAAAGCCAGGTCAATTTCTAAACGACAATAGGGGGAATGAACAGAGTGGGGAGAGATAATAAAGAGAAAATTATGGGTGGTTTCAATGCCATCATCAATTTGCTTTTGATAATCTACACCGAGGGGAATATCTGCAAAGTCAAACCAAATATTTAGCCCTTCCTGCCTTAAGCGATCGTAAAGTTTGAAGGCGAAGGCTTTGCTATCAGCACGACCATAGGAAATAAAGGCATCTTGATATTCAGTCATGGTGCAGGAATCTGGCGAAGGGTAGAAGGATCACAGAGGATCAGGGCTAATTCCGGTGGCCAGCGGCGTAGCAGCTTACCCGTGATTCGATTCACCGGAACGATCGTCACTTGGGCGCTGACATAGAGCAGACTCTGATCTAACGATCGGAGTTCATAGTCCCAGAGCCCTCGCAGCCCCTGAATGGGATGAATGGTAGCGTGCCACAGCAAAGCATCCCCCATTTTTGCAGCCCGATGGTAACGAAGATTTAGCTCCACCACCATTAAATCGCACCCCTCTTCCGTCACTCGCTGGTAGGAAATACCCTGACTATCCAGAAAAGCCACTCGAACCTCTTCCATCCAATTCACATAGGCCCCATGCCACACCACTCCGGCATAATCCGTATGGTGGGGGTAAACCTGGATAGGGTAGGTAAAGGTACGCATCACTGATAAGGTATCCTCTGGAACAAAACAACCCAAGTCTGAAAATCTTACTCCAAAGCTTGCCAATCCTCTGGGGATAAACCCGTAACTTGCAGAATAAACTCCGATGAACTTCCCGCTGCTTTCATTGCCCTAGCGATCGTTAGTCTCTCCCTTCTGCGTCCTTGCTCTAGACCTTCTTGATGGGCAGTATCCACCACCCCTACCATATCCCGATAATACTTTAAGCTATTTTCATAGGCTTTGCGTTCTGCTTTGGAGAGTTTGGCAATTTGAGCCACCTCAAATAATTGGGTAAAAACATTTTCCTGTAGGGAATCAGGCTGATAGTCTAAATCCGGTAAATGCTTCAGCACAAATAGCCATTGCTCAAAATGATCCTGCAATTGATCGATCGTTTTGGTGAATTTGGGTAATTCAATATAAATAAATTTGAGCTTGTCATAAAACACACGACACTCCTGATCTTTCAGTTCCACCAGATGGAGTAACGTCGGGTCATTCCTGTGGTCATCAAAGATAAAATCTAAAATGCCAACGGTATAGACTGGGGTGAGTTTATAGTTCCAATTTCCAGTTTTGGCCTGTTCTTGAATGGGGAAGGTTGCGTAATATACGCTACGATCTTTAAAATAATTATGCTTTGCCTTTTGCATTTCTACAATGAACTTATCCCCCGCTTCACTTTCACAATACAGGTCAAAAATAGCCTTGCGATCGAGGGGGGTATTCCCTAGATTTTCCGTGTTGGCATAGGTTAAATCCTTGATTTTATGTTGAGAAGGCAGGATCACATTTAAGAAATCAATCAGCAAGGCTTTATTCACTTCTGTGCCAAAAATCCGCTTAAACCCAAAGTCTGTCAGGGGGTTAATATACCGATCGGTCAGAGCAGAGGTTTCACTCATTTTAATTCCTCCCTAGGTCTCTCATACAGATCTTAAGATCTATCTAAGATCTAATCTAATACCATCTAATACCTAATTCTAGGATCAATATAGGCGGTGAGAATATCGATCGCAATACTCGCCCCCACCACGATCGCTGCGAAAAACACAATAATGCCCTGCACCGTGGTATAGTCCCGCGCTGAAATGGCCTCATATAACCGATTGGCTAACCCTGGCCAGGAAAACGTGACCTCGGTGAGCAAGGCCCCTCCCAAGAGTGCCGCTAAGGTCAATCCAAAAATAGTAATCACCGGAATCAATGCATTCTTTAAAGCATGGTTCAACACCACCTGAGTGTGGGGAATACCCCGCGCTTTTGCCGCTTCCACATAATCGGCCTGTAAACTCTGGCGCAAATTAATCCGCACAATGCGCTCAAAAATACCACTGAGCAAAATCCCCAAGGTCAAACTGGGGAGCATGAGATAGTACAACGTCACCCCAAACTGTTGGGCATTCAACCCGATCAAACTATCGATCAGATATAACCCCGTAGGCCCCGCCGGAGCGATCGTCCCAATGGGAAACCGGGTTCCGATGGGAAACCAGCGCAACTGCACCGCAAAAATCAGTTGTAAAATCATCCCCGCCCAAAAGGGAGGCACCGCATAGGTCAAAATGCCAAATAAACGTCCCCCCAAATCCCAAGGGCTATTGGGTTGGGTAGCAGAGAGGATGCCAATGGCTGTCCCCAAAACAAAAGCAATCCCCAAACTGACGATCGCAAGTTCGGCGGTAGCCGGGAAAAAATCATGAATAATTTGGGTCACCGTCTGCCCCCGACTGGTCAACGACACCCCCAAATCCAGATGCAACAGTTGCCACAGGTAGTGACCATACTGGTGAACGATCGACTCATTCAGCCCCAATTGATCCCGCAGCGCTGCCTTAGCCTCCGCCGAAGCCTTCGTGCCCAGAATCGCATCCACCGGATCCCCCGGCAGTGCCCGCAAGAGCAGAAAAACGATCGTTGTCACTAACCACAGCATCAGAGGCGCTAGGGCCAGACGAGACACGATATAAACCTGTAACGATCGACTGCGGGACATGAAAAAATACCCAACACGGCGGCAGACCCATTCTAAACGATCGCCGCTGCATCCCCTCTTCCCTGGCACTGGGAAACTGGAAAACTGGGAAACTGGAAAAAGCTACATTTTATTAATGCTGAGCTAGCTTAACCTGAGCATAACCCTGAATCAGAACTTCATGACAAAATGTAAAGCCTGAGCGTTTCAGCTAAAACAGCCTATTTGCAAAGCTTTGAGGACGATCGTTACTGGTGTCCTCTGCCCACGGACAGAAAAAATCAAAAAAAACTTGACAGCTAAAAAATAAAACGGTAACAATAGATACAGAAATAAATCGTTCATCTCTTCTGCAAGGTGCAAGTTTTGTCTAGTTACACGTTGCGTCCAGGTTCAGTAAGAGACGGAAGTAGGGGTTACCCGAAGGAACGCGCCTCTAAGGACAAAGCCCTAGGGCTTTCCACAAAGACCACTCTTACATTCGGAATGATTGGAGGCGATTATGCAATTAACCTATCGCGGCGTAGCTTACGAATATACTCCCCCCGCAGTGGAGACTAAAGAAGGTGAATTAGCCGGACGGTACCGGGGTTTAGATTGGAAATTCTGCAACCCCACCAAAACCTATGTACAACAGCCCAGCTTAGATCTGATGTATCGTGGCGTTGCCTATCAGACTGAAACCGAAGCGGCTACTGCCCAAGCAGCGACCCCTGCGGCCAGCCCCGTAATCGATCGCTCTCGTGAACTGATGATGCACCATCAACGGTCTATCAAAACCCGGCAGCAAGCCATGTTAACCCGTCTGGCCAGCCAAGTGGGTCTGCCCTGCAAAGATGCCAGTCAATATTGGAATCGGATTCAAGGCAAGGTTCATCCTTCCTTCCGTATGACCTACGATCGCAGTGCGGCGGCCATGAGCTAGTCTGGTTCAGGACTTGTTCAGCAACTGTACTGACGAACGGATTGATAAACCGATGATTTAACCTTTGGGGAGTTCAGGAATGGCTTAGTCCTGCGCTGTGGCAGACTGCCCAGCATCCCAGAATTCCCCCGCCAACGACGGAACTTTCGGATCGATACATAACACCGGAAAAGGGGCCCAAGAACTTAAACTTGGCCCATTGTCAGGCTCCGGGCTTTGTGGTGGTGGATTTTGAAACAGGATTACCCTGCTCGCTCTGCCACAGTCCCACGGATTTGCCCCTCAATGATATTTATCAGTGTAGTCTGTGCAATCATCAAACCAAGAAGCCCGTAACCCAGTATGGTCAAAAGGCGGATCCCCAGTATTGTGGCTACTGTAACCCCTAGATGTTGAATTGTTGAGACGTACCGTACCGTGCCAGAGTTCAAGAGATTGTCTAGATTACTGCGGTGTGGGCTGGGTTCTGTAGGTTTGGGTCTGGGTCTAGGGTTAAGTTTTCCCGCCATAGCCCAGGAGATTGCCTTACCGCCGCCCATCAGTAAAGCCACCCAAGCAGAGCGCCTTCGCCATCAGGCGGAGCAGGAAGCCTACCTGACCCCCGATCGTTATGATCTGCGACGCTATCCCCTCACCCCGGAACAGGAAGCCCATTGGCGCAGAAATCTCTGGGCTACGGCCCTACGGGAGCCGGATTTTCCTGAACTGGAAACGGCTTTTGAGACGATTTTGCCCCTCAGTTTTGTTAGTTCCCTGACGGAGACGGAGCAGCGCATTCTGGAAATGACGTTGCAGGTGAGTTATCAGTTTTATGGACGTTCCGATCGGTGGCGCGATCGTTTATCCCCCCAATTTGAGCAGATTGTGACCTGGAGCCCCCATCCCCGGTGGGTGGCTATGGCGCTCTCGGCCCTAGGGACAAGAGACAATCCCGAGCGGCAGGTTTGGATCGATCGGGTGAAAACCCGTTTGCCAGCCTTACTGAAGAGGGGGAATGAAAACGATCGTCTCCTGTTAGACCTCGCTCTCCGGCATTTAGAAGAACCGCCTTTGTCTGGGGCCGCCATTGAAGAGTGGCTGGAGTGGCAAGTGGCACCGGGAGAATTACAGTTATTTGTATTCTGCGGCCCCGATCGCTCCCAGTTGTGCCAAACCCTGCTTAAGGATGGCCAGGGGCGCTGGGTGTCCGAGTCTTCCACGCTGGATCGTGATCAGAGGGATCTCTGGTCAGTCCCCCTGGCGGGTCGATCGCTCCATGGTTTGCCCTGGTATCTCAGCCGAGGTGAAACGCCCCAGGGAGTTTACCGTCTGGAGGGGTTTATTCCCCAACCGGATACGGACTTTTTCTATGCCTATGGTTTTTTCCCCCTGGTTAACCTCTTTGTGCCCCACGAACCAGGAGTGGAGAGCTTTGTACCCAGTCACCCCGGCACGATCGACACCCTAGGGGAGTACCAAGCGCTGTTACCCCCCCGTTGGCGATCGGTGTTGGCAGCCCAGGAAAGCTATTGGGCGGGGCAGTTGGGGCGCAGTCTCTTTCGGATTCATGGCACGGGGGAAGCAACTCACTTTTTTGTCAATGCCGATCGGTTTCCTCAGCCAAACGGTTGGAACCCCGCCATTGGTTGCCTGAGTGCCCGCGAGGTTTATGATGCCCAGGGCAATTTTATCGAGGGGGATATGCCAAAGATTTTAGAGGCTTTACAACGAGCCCAAAATGCAACGGTTTCCCCAAAATCCCCTGTGCGAGCCGTGACTGGATATGTCATTGTTCTCGATGTGGCCGATCCGAAGGCGATCGTTCAGCAGGTTAGAGAGAATCACCGTAAGTCCTAAAAGAATTTCACCACAAAAACCCAAAGCCCCGAAGAAATACCTTTGTGTTCTCTGTGCCTCTGTGGTTTAATTCTATAATCCTGAACTTTCCAGTTTATTTAATTCAAATCCCCCAAAATGCCAAAATGCCAACCTATTTTTTCTTTGCCTGTGCGTAGTACCCAATCAGCTTATAGGTTAATTTTGCAGCGGTAAATTGAGACACCACGGAGTCTACGATCGGCGCTAATTCCATAATATCTGCCCCAATCACCTCATGACGATCGAACACTTGATGCAGGAACTCTAAGAGACTATACCAATCTAAACCGCCGGGTTCAGGAGTCCCAACTCCGGGCAAAGTAGTGGGATCTAAGCCATCTAAATCGATGGTTAAAAAGACTTTAGGAGTGGAAATTGTAGCTAGGGCTTCTTGAATCCAGTGGGGATTTTTGACCAGTTGACGGGCACGAAAGACCTGGAGATTTTTGGCTTTAATAAAATCTGCTTCCTCCTTACAAATAGCCCGAATTCCAATTTGCAAGGTGGGTAAACCCCGATCCACAATTCGCCGCATCACACAGGCATGGTTATGAATCGAGCCTTCGTATTCTTGCCGAAGATCACCGTGGGCATCAATTTGAACGACGGTAAACGGTTCTGAATCTTGAGCTTGATAGGCCGCAACGATCGCTTCGGTAATGCTATGCTCTCCCCCTAAACTAATCACGAATTTACCATCCGCTAAAAAGGGCTTCAATGCTTCAGGAACCGATCGCAACATGGCAGCAGAATCCGGTACGGGTTCGCTCAGGCTATCCGCAACCGGGGGAGCGGTGTAAATGCCAATATCATTACACACTTCCCAATCTAATTCCTCATCGTAAAATTCCACCTGTTGAGACGCTTGTAAAATAGCTTCCGGCCCACGGGCACAGCCTTGGCGATAGGTGGTGGTGGCTTCAAAGGGGATGGGTAAAATCACAACCTCAGCCCGATCGTAGGGTTGAGTCACTTCGTCTCCTAAAAAGGTCACAAAGCGCGGGGCGGAGTCGGAGCAGTTTGGGGGAGAAAGAAGGGCGTTGGACATCGTTGGTCTAGGATAGGACTATTTTAGGGTTTAATCGGGCCATCTTCAGTAGCGGGTTTTCAAGCAGAAATAGCGCTTGACTTCCACTGAAAACGTGACTTATTATACACTTTTTGCGATCGTCTTTGGGACATCCAAGATCAATCTAGAATTTTGAGGGGAAGGAAGGACAATGAATCTGAAATCTCTTAGCCACCTGATTCATCTGCTGCGCTCTGCCTATTGTCCTGATTTTGAGTTTGAAAAGTCCTTATTAAATACGTTATCTAATTCTAACAGTGAATACTTTAAGCAGTTTTTTCCCCCTCAGGACGATCGGTTGAGTTTGCCCAGTTTAATTCAGGGTTTAACCTCTGCCCTAGAGCCCAACGATCGCTATTTAGAACTCAATAACTCTGGGGACTGGACTTTATTTTTAGCAGCTATCCTTCACGATCGTCCTATTGCTGCCTGTATGGTTCAAACCAATGCAGAACAGGAGTTGAACTTTGAGGATCCAAGGCTCTTAAATTTACCCGATCCCTATCTGGAGGCGATTAACTTGTTACAGGTTGAGCCCGGAGTCAGTCTGTCTACGGTGTTAATGGATCTACAAGAAGCTGAATCAAACCTGCAAACGGCGATCGTTTTATTACCCACCGTTGAGAATTATCGACTGCATTTTTTAAATTTATTAACGATCGCTCCCACCCTACCCCCCTCAGCCTTAATTCTAACCTTAGGGGCAAATTATCCGTGGATCAAACAGGCAAATCAGGATTTTTTAGATTTTTATGCTCAGTCTCGATTAATTTTAGATCTATCCCTGAAAAATAATACCCTAGGCACTGATGTTTTAGGACTTCAGGTGATAGGCTGGGGGCAAGATTGGGTTGATTTTTATACTGAAAATATTGATTTTAATCCCCATTATTTACAGAATTTAGGCAAAGATAAAAATATCACCCCCTACGGCTTAGAAAGTGTTACCTTTGAACCCTATCAAGCTCTCGTTCAAGATACTTTGCAAACTGTGGTTCAGGCGCATCAACAGGGCGATCGGGAACAGGCACAATTTTTATATCATCAGGTCTTAAAACAGGATATTAATCAAGATTTAGCTTGGGCTAATTTAGGAACGATCGCTTTTGAGAATGACGATCGTAAAGAGGCCTTACAATTCACCTATAGTGCGGCCCTGATTAATCCTAAGTATGATTTATATTGGCGCAATTTAGGGTTAAATTATCAGCGAAGTCGAGATTTTAGACAGTCTATTTATTTTTTTGAAAAAGCATTAACAGTAAACGATCGTCTGGCGTTGAACTATTTAAGCTTAGCTAAGGTGTTAGAGCAATCTAATGATTATAAACGGGCGCATTTAGTTTTAGAGCGAGGGCTAGAGCAGTGTCCTGGAGATTTGGTTTTGTATATTAAACAGATGTTATTAAAACCTTTAATTTATAAAAACCTAGAAGAAATCCAAGCCTTTCACGATCGTCTCACGGAAAATCTTCAGATCGTCTTAGATCATCTGCAAACCCAAAGAGAAACCGTTAGTCAATTAACCTCTAGCCAAATTTATGAAATTCTTGATGCTTTAGATTTAGCTTATATTGCCTATCAGGGCATGGATCTGGTACCCATTGCCAAAACGATCGCAGGTATAATCTCCTCTATTGTAGAGATAACCCAACCTAATTTAAGAGAACTCATCGATCCTCAATTGTTTAAAAATCCATCGTTATCTCTTCAGACCGTCCAGGATCGCCCCGTCATTTCCAGAGATAGAAAAATTAAAGTTGGGTATTTGGGAACTTGCTTAAGAGATCATTCCGTTGGTTTTTTAGCGAGGGGCTGGGTACAATTTCACGATCGCAATCGGTTTGAAGTCTTTTGTTATAGTATCAACGCTAAACATTCCCCCGCAGATCCGATCGCCGCAACGTTTGAACACTATAGCGATCGTTTTTATCTCTTTTCCAGCCCTGGCATGGAGGTTATTAAAAAAATTTTAGAGGATCAGATTGATATTTTAGTCTTTATAGATCTCAATGTGGGCAGTAAAATGACGTATTTATCCGTGCTGAGACTTGCTCCGATTCAGTGTGGTTTTTGGGGAAATCCTATGACTTCGGGATCGACTCAAATTGATTATTTTCTATCCAGTCAATTGATGGAATCTTGGCAAGCCCAAAGTCATTATACTGAAAAATTAGTTTATCTCCCCGATCTAGCATCTTGCTGCATTGAAGAAGCTATAGACCTGTCCAGTCTAGATCCTTGGGGCACAACTTCTGACTCAGTGACCTATTTATTTACCCAAACCCTCTTAAAACATTTACCTCAATATGATTATATTTTTGCTGCCATTGCCCAACGGGTTCCCTCTGCTCACTTTATGATTTTAGCCCAACCGGATGAGTATTTAGCCCAGGCTTTTCTCGATCGTCTTGAAGAGGTTTTTGCTGATTACAATTTAGACCTGAAACACTATTGTCAACTGTTGCCTGTCATGCCTAAACCTCAGTTTTATGCCCTACAATCTTCAGTGGACGTGGTTCTCGATAGTTTAGGCTGGTCAGGGGGAATTACAACCCTAGATGCGATCAATTGCACTGTACCGATCGTGACCTATCCCGGTGAATTTATGCGAGGTCGTCATAGCTATGCCATTTTACAACTCCTAGGGGTAACAGAAACGATCGCCCATTCAGAACAGGAGTATATTGATATTGCGGTTCAACTCGGAAACGATCGTTCTTGGCGGGAGCAAATTCGTCAAAAAATCCAACACAATAAACCTAAACTCTATGGCACCCAAACCTGTGTGAGAGGCTTAGAGAATTTTTATCAATACGCTTATAATTATTAATTATTAATTATTAATTATTAATTAATTATGGGACAAGCCGGTATTGCCCTTCAGCAGGTTCTCCAGACCTATCAGATTCCCGAATCCCAGCTTGCTCAAGAATTAGGGGTGTGTCGCTCCGCTGTTCGCAACTGGACAGACGAAATCCGAGATCCCTATTCCGAACAGGTCAGAGCGATCGTGAAAGTCCTCCGTCGTCTGAACCCCCAAGCAGCAGATACCTTTAAGGCGCTTTATTGGGACTCCCTCTGATGGCATAATAAGAAGCCCTCAATTTTGTACAGTCCTGTACAGCACTTGTAACGAACGTCAGGAGTTAGATAACCGTAATGGCGCAGATGTATTATGACAGCGATGCAAATTTGGATCTGCTGAATGGAAAAACCGTAGCGATCGTTGGCTATGGGTCTCAAGGTCACGCCCACGCCCTCAACCTCAAGGATAGTGGCGTGAATGTTGTGGTGGGGTTGTACCCTGGTAGCAAATCTGCCGCAAAAGCGGAAGCGGCCGGGCTTAAGGTGCTCTCCGTGAGCGAAGCGGCCAAGGCAGCGGATCTGGTAATGATTCTTCTGCCGGACGAAGTGCAGAAAACCGTTTACACCGAAGAAATTGCCCCTAACCTTCAGCCAGGCAACGTTTTGTTGTTTGCCCACGGCTTTAACATTCACTTTGGCCAGGTGGTGCCTTCGGCGGATGTGGATGTGGTGATGGTGGCTCCCAAAGGCCCCGGTCACTTAGTGCGCCGTACCTACGAACAAGGTCAAGGGGTTCCCTGTCTGTTTGCGGTTTATCAAGATGCTACGGGACAAGCCCGCGATCGAGCTATGGCCTACGCCAAAGGTATTGGCGGCACCCGTGCCGGGATTTTAGAAACCACATTCCGGGAAGAAACGGAGACCGATTTATTTGGGGAACAGGTGGTTCTCTGTGGAGGTCTGAGCGCCTTAATTAAATCCGGTTTTGAAACCCTGGTCAATGCGGGTTATCAACCAGAGCTTGCCTATTTTGAATGTCTGCACGAAGTGAAACTGATTGTGGATTTGGTGGTGGAAGGCGGCTTAGCCACCATGCGCGATAGTATTTCCAACACGGCGGAATATGGGGACTATACCCGTGGCCCTCGGATTATTACGGACGAAACCCGCGCTGAAATGCGGAAGATTTTAAGTGAAATCCAATCCGGGCAATTTGCCAGGGAATTCGTGTTAGAAAATCAAGCGGGTAAACCGGGCTTCACCGCCATGCGTCGTCAAGAAGCGGAGCATCCGATCGAAGCCGTGGGTAAGGATCTGCGGGCGATGTTTAGCTGGCTGAAAAAAGCCTAGGTTTTTTTTAGGGAATGGGGAATAGGGAATAGGTTTTAGGGAATGGGGAATAGGGAATAGGTTTTAGGGAATAGGTTTTTATTCTCTTGCTATTTCCTTGGTTTGGAGGTGGGAAGAGTTTTTTTACTTAAAACTTATCTTCAAAATGAATCCTGATCCTATTCTTGATTCCCTAGAAAGGGTTAGGAAAATTGTTGTTCAATTCTCCATTAAACCCACGGGGAGTTGCGCCGAGGATCCCTGGCTTCTTCTCCAACGTAGTCCAACAATCTCTGCATAAAACCAACAGAAACCGAGGATCTGGGGTTTGAATTCTTAATTAGACCCACCCCCTAACCCCCTCCCTGGAGGGGGCACTAGGTTTTGAATTCTTAATTCTTAATTATTAACTCACGGTTCGGTCATTTTTCATGTTGGCTAAGACGAATCAACGGCAAGACGA
>DALYGI010000037.1:0-17690 GCA_031971595.1 Prochlorotrichaceae cyanobacterium CTOTU29312 | reverse complement strand
TAGAGCATAAGTGAGGTCAAATCGACGAAACCCTAGCATAGAGCTTGTTCTAGACTAGACTTGAGTAAGCCGATGATGAGATTTGAACTCACGACCGCTCGATTACGAATCGAGTGCTCTACCACTGAGCTACATCGGCAGTTAACTAGCAAGTTTGATCAGCAGGTGATCAATGCTAAAATAAGGTGATCCCCGGAGTGTTCACACCTGGTATCTATGTTATAGAAAAACCTTGCAATTGTCTACGCTGAGTATGGCTGACTTCAAGCACAAGACCGATCGTTACGCCTATCTCCGTAAGGAGGCCATCGCTCCCTATCGGGGCCTGCGACGATTTATTTACCTGGGCGTTGGGGCTTCCGGGGGGATTGGGGCCTTCGTTTTCCTGATGCAAGTGATCGCCGGTCGAAATGTAACCCAGGCGTTGGGAAACCTTGCCTTACAGGTGGGTCTTGTGACACTCATGGTTATGCTCTTTCGCTGGGATCGCAGTAAGGACAAGGATTGATGGTTTTTGCCTAGGGATCCAGCCTCTCAGCACGGGCGCTTTCCCCTGGCACAAACAACCTAGGCTAGATCCGCTAGAACCTTGACTCTGGGGCTATTGTTCCGCTTCCTAGCCCGGAATGGACAGACAAGTTTCTGGCATAGTCCTTCGGGAGGCTGGGGTTTTGGTTTGTATTGTAGGAGCAGTTGAGGTTCACTTGGGTTTCCCTATGCAAGCCGCTCCCACACAAGCTACTTTTTTTCCTTCCTCTGTTAATTCAACCGTTTCTGTGGCGACTCTCAATCGCAGAAACCCTATGCCCATTTTTAAGCTCTCTAACACCGATCTCGTGGTTCATTGTCAACAAGGTGACACCCCTAATCGTTTTGCGTTTGCGGAACTTGTGAAACGTTACCAAAGTCATGTGGAGCGGTTGTTATATCATCTGGCTCCAGACTGGAACGATCGTTCTGATTTGGTTCAAGAGGTCTGGATTCGGGTTTACCGCCATATCCAGCGGCTCAAGGAACCGGAGAAGTTTAAGGGCTGGTTGAGCCGGATTGTGACCAACCTTTTTTACGACGAATTGCGGAAACGTAAACGTTATCGCAGTCCCCTCTCCTTAGATGCCCCTCGGCAACCGGATGGAGATAGTTCCGATTGGGATTTACCCTGTCCGGCGGCAGGCCCGGATGAAATCTTGGCAACCCAAGAGTTTTATAATAAACTCCGTTCCGCCATCGATCAATTGCCGGAGGCCTTCCGAACGACGATCGTTTTAAGAGAATTACAGGGACTTTCCTATGAAGAGATTGCCGACATTACGGCCGTTTCCCTAGGAACTGTAAAATCTCGGATTGCTCGCGCTCGCCAGCGTCTTCAGGAACAATTACAACCCTATCTAGAGGGTTAGGGGCATTAGGATCCATTCATCTTCTGCTCTACCAAGTGATCAATTGGGAGTACATTCATGAGAAATCTAACTCAAGGGTCGTCCGACGATCGTTATGAGTGGTTAAGCGCCTATATCGATGATGAATTAGCCCCCCACGATCGCCAACGGGTAGAACACTGGTTAGCCACCGATCCAAACTATCAAGCCTCTTATCAACGTTTAATGAAAATGCGGCAAGGGTTCCAAGGGCTTCGAGATCAGGAATTAGCCAAGCTGACCCCCCTGCCCCTCCACCAGATTTTAGAGGCCTCTCCTCACGTTGCCGCCGGGTTCAGATCCGCTCCTTCAGACCTTCAGGATTGTCTCCCTTGGGGAAAACAGGGGGGGAAACATCAGAAACGATCGCTGTTGACCCTGGCCAGTGTGGGCAGTTTAGGGTTGGCCGCCTGCTGGGTCATGGGGCTAGGATCCCCGTGGGCGGAGCCTGTGGCCCGTGTACAACCTCCTGAGACCCCTGAGATTGCTGAGACCCCTGAGATTTCTGAAACCTCTGTGGCCCGTGTGCCGTCCCCTCCCCCCAATACATCCCTCCAAATCTCCAAATCCCTTCCGACTTCTCCTTCCCAAGCGTCTAGTTCGTTGACTTCCTCAAAAGGATCCGGGGAAGAAAACCCAGAAGCATCCGGGTTAACCTTTGCCCTCGATCAACCCCTTTTAGCCTTCCCATCGGACAATTAGGAATACGGACTTTATAACCTGGAATTTTACGACAAAGACACAGAAGCCCCGCAGGAAAGCCTTTGTGTTCTTTGTGCCTTTGTGGTTTAATCCCGAACTTTCCAATTTATTGAATTCACGATCCTTAGGGAATTAACCCAGGCTGAACTCCGTCGTACCAAACCCCATCGGCTGACCGGACATCAGCTTGAATTGCGTTATTCCCCACAATCCCCCCAGAGCCAAATGGGGTTCATAGACCACCCGATCGCTACCGATGGGATCTTGGAGCCACGGCGAAAGATGTTGATATAACCACTGACCATCCCCCCCGGTGAAGTAAACCTGAGTGTGGGGGTAGGTTTTTAACCAATCCTGCAAAAAACTCTGCACCCCCGCTAAAAGGGTATAGGCAACGCCGCTGAGGATCGCATCAGCAGTATTACAAGCCCAACGATCGGGTAGGGTCTCCAAAGAGAGCAGGGGTAAGGCCGCCGTATGTTGAAATAAGCTCTGAAATTGAAGCCCCAAGCCAGGCAGTATGGCCCCTCCGACCAATTCCCCCCGCTCATTTCCCCCCGTCAGGGTGAGGGCGGTTCCCCCATCAATAACGATCGCAGGCCAGCCCTGAAGTTGTCCGGCAGCCCAGAGGGCCAAGGCCCGATCGACTCCTAGGGTGGGGTAGGTTTGGGGTAAGGGAATGTCCCCTAAGGTAATCCCCTGTGTCAAAGGATAGCCCTCTAGATGGGCGGTTTGGGGAGGCACCACCGAAGCAGAGAAGAGCGGGATAATGCCCTCCAGAAACCCCTGTTTGAGGCTCAGGACATTCGGCCCCACCCCATCCCAGAGGGCGCTACAAGCTGCCCGACCCGCTGCTGAGTCTAGGGCGGTGGTTAAATGGGGCGTGTCCCAGCAGATCAGGTCTTGAGGGATGGTAAAGCGTTTAGGCGCTTCAGAAACTTCAGAAACTTTTGGGATTTTGGGAACCCAGGCCCAGTGCAAATGACGATTGCCCGCCAATACCAGTAGACAGCCCCCAGAAAGCCGGGTCTGAAGGGAAAAAGTAGGAGAATATCCTGACATTTTTATGAAGTTATGTTACATTCTGTTAAACAATGTCTCAGGTTCAGCACCAAAAAGTTAATGCTTCTCATATTTGTGATCATTGCAGGATTAGTAGGGTGGGCGCTGCACCTGATGGAAGAGGCGATCGAACGTCGGGAGTTCTCCTTGATGTTAGCGGGTTTTTTGGTCGCTTCTTCTGCTGCCGCATTGGTGGCGGTTTACTTTTTAATGATTGATTACATAGGCTACATGAACGCCCCTGTGTTTTCCCCGATTTAATTTTAGAGTGGAGTAGTGGTGGGGTGGTGGAGTGGAGTAGTGGTCGAGTGGTGGAGTAGACCAGTAGAAGTATCTACTCCACTATTTCTCTACTTCCCCCATTCCACTATTTCCCTACTTCCCTACTCCACCCTTCATGTTTCAGATTATCCGTCGCCGTTTAACCCTGTGGTACGCCAGTGTTACCGCTCTGCTGCTGCTGATTTTAGCCAGTGGGGTTTACATTTACGTGCGGGCAACCCTAATTGAGCGCATTGATGACACCCTTAATCATGTGGTGGAGGTAGTGGAGCGATCGTTGGTGATTGAACCGGCGGGGGATGGGTTGGTGTGGATGTTAGATGGTCGGGTGTCCCAGCGGGTAAATGTGGAAGCGAGTTTTCGGAATAATGCCCTCTTCCAGAATGATGACGATCGGATTGATTTGGAGTGGTTTAATGCCCTAGGGGAGTTGCAGTGGTCTACCTTTGCCGTACCCTTGCCACTGCCCTTGCACCCCCTACGGCGGGAGGAAACGGTGCAAATTAATCCCCAGCAGGGTTTAGGAGATCCGGCTTTGGGAGATCCGGCTTTGGGGAATGAACCGCTGCTGTTGCGACAATTGACAGAACGGGTGCAACTAGGGCGACAGGTATTGGGCTATTTGCGGGTGAGCCATCCCTGGTTTGAGGTGACCAAACCCACGCGCCGCCTGATTACGGATTTGTCCATTGGGTTGGTGGTTTTAGTGGGAGTTGTGGGGGCCATTGGCTGGTTTTTATCGGGGTTAGCCATGCGACCCGTGCAAGAGGCCTACCAACAGCTAAGGCAATTTACAGCGGATGCTTCCCACGAATTGCGGAACCCCATCGCCATGATTCAGGCCAATGTCCAAGCTAGTTTAGGAGAATTAGGGACGGGAGACTCTAGCCAGCAACAGCCTAGCCAGCAACAACTGCTAGTGGTGGAGCGCCTAACCCGTCGCCTAGGGCGATTAGTGGATGATCTGCTCTTTTTAGCCCGGCAAGATAGCGGCATGGTCGAGCCCCAGTGGTCACGGGTAGATTTAGATCAAGTGCTGCTGGAATTGCTGGAGGAATATTCCCTTTTAGCCCAGGAGCAGGGAGTGAGTTTAGAACTGATTTTGCCCGATTGCTCTGATCAGGAGGATTTTTGGGTACAGGGCGATCGGGATCAACTCACCCGTGCTTTTTCTAACCTGGTTCAAAATGCCCTGCAATATACTCCCCCAGGCGGCTCCATCACCCTAGCTCTGAGCGTTCCCTTAAGCATTCCCCCCGAATTTTTCCTCCGGGGCAAACCCCATCCCGTCCTGAGTATCACCGTCACCGACACCGGCCAAGGCATTGCCGAAGACGCACTCCCCCACATCTTCGATCGTTTTTATCGGGCCGATCCATCTCGACTCCGGGCCGCCGCCGCAGGAACCGGCCTCGGACTAGCGATCGTACAGGCGATCGTTTTAGCCCATCAGGGGCAGATTAAGGTCACCAGTCGTTTACATCAGGGCAGTGAGTTTACCGTGATTCTGCCCAGAACTGGGAATGGGAAGTGAGCAGTGGATAGTGAGCATGGTTAGGTTACAAGATGAACGATCGCACTGTAGAATCTGTAGAATAAGGAAACTTAGCTAGGCGAACACCAGATGATGTTAACCCTCAGTTACCCACACATTGAGAAACAGGATCAACAGTCTGCACACTTGCAACGTTTGCCGCGCATTCGAGTCGCCCAAATTGTCATGGATTATATTGCCTATGGTTGGTCAGTAGAGGAAATTTGTCGTCAGCACCTTTACTTAACCCTGGCTGAGACCCATGCAGCAATGGGTTACTATTTTGATCATCAAGAAGAAATTGACAAAGAAATTAGGCAGGAATGGCAACAAGTTCAAGAAAATTTAGTTCAGACCAACAGATCCCCCTTCTACATCCGTATGAAAGCGAAGGGACTGTTATAAATGGCTATCGCATTGTACATGGATGTTCATGTCCCTCAATCAATAACTGATCAATTACGTCGTCGAGAAATTGACGTACTGACAGCATTTGAGGACAAAACGACAGAATTGCCTGACGATCGGCTTTTAATTAGAGTAACAGAGCTTAATCGTGTGCTTTTCACCCAAGATATTCGCTTTAGAGTTTTAGCTGAAACTTGGCAGATACAAGGTAAAACTTTTTCTGGGTTAATCTTTGGTCATCAACTTGGCGGTACGATCGGTCAGTTTGTTCAAGATTTAGAACTGATTGCCAAGGCTTCTGAACCTGATGAGTGGATCGGTACAATTGAGTACATTCCATTCAAATCATAAACTTTCAGGGGTGTGATCCCCGCATGACAGGCAATCCTCTGCATCCACCCAGTGACAAGAGCTAGGGCTCAGGGTAATTAAATCCTCAATATTGCGGCGCATCGTTTCACAAATGGTATCCAAGGGTAAATCATTGGGATCCTGGCCAAATGGATTTTCAATTTCCACCCCAATTTCCTCAATTCCCAACAGTGCAAAACTGGTTAAAGCACTAAAGAGACCCGTCAATAAGCCCAAACGACTGACCATCTCAAAGGGAAAGAAAAAGCAATACAGTAATAACAACTGCTTGAGATGAATAGAATAGGCCAAGGGCATTGGGGTTCTTAAAATCCGTTCGCAGGATCCTAAACAATCCACTAACTGATTCAATAATTTAGCAATAGCAATCATTTCGTAGGTAGTTAAATTGCCCTGATTATGTTGAGAATCTAAATAATCATTGATCCAAAACGCAAGTTCTAAGGGGGGATGGTTCATGGACTGCAATTTAATATATTGTTGAGGAGAAACTAAACTGGCAAGTTCCGCATTTAGAGGTTCCTGACGTAAATGTAACTTTGTGGCTACCGCAAAAGCCACCAGAAGACGCAAAACTTCGATTTTTCGAGCCCGATCGATGGGCTGAGATTCTGAGACAAAAACCCAAATTTTTCGAGCGATATTTCGAGTTGTATTAATAATGGTTCCCCATAACTTGCGCCCTTCCCAAAAACGCTCATAGGCCGTATTTGTCCGAAACACTAATAACAACCCTAAAACAATACTGGGTATAATATTACCCACACCATCCAGCGCGATCGGAACACCCCTGATATGCAACACTGAAACCAAAAGACCCAGCAGACCAAACACGATCGCCCTGGGAAACACCTTAGGCACAACGGAACCTGTTCTTTGCAGTGTGCCTTGAAACCACTGGTAATTAGTCTGTATCATTACCGCATCATTACCGCCAAGGATCTGGGCAGAAGGAATAGAGCCTGCTATTCTAAACAGCGAGACTCTCGACAAGATACCATAATATGTCTAGTTCCTGGTTATCCACTCCTGTGCAACCCGCGCCAATAACTCGTCTACCCCTGCTCTCCTGGTTGGTGCGGCTACCAGCCTGGCTCTGCTTTCTTGTCCTGTGGCTCATGGTTTTACCCGCCCAAGCGGCCTTAACTCTACGGGTGGCGGTGGAGGAGGGGACTAGCCAAGTTCAGGTGGGCACCTCTACCCCCGCAGTGGTGAAAGATAGCAGTGGCAAACCGATCGCCCAGTTAGGGGCTATGCAGGGAGCCCGCGCCGTAAGTCAGGGCAATGGCATTACCCTAGGGCGTAAAACCGGCAGCCAGTTTTGGATTGAACCGAGCAACAATGGCTTAGTCTGGATTGATGATGCTTGGTATCGGGGCAGTGTCCGGTTAGTCTCCACAGGCCAAGGTCTGATTGCGGTGAACTATGTGGACTTAGATGAATATTTATATAGTGTGGTCGGCAGCGAAATGCCCACAAGCTGGCCCCTAGAAGCCCTAAAAGCTCAAGCGGTGGCTGCCCGCTCCTATGCCCTGCACAAGCGCAGTAAATTGGCAAATACGGTCTACGATTTAGGGGATACCACCACCTGGCAGGTTTACAAAGGGGTCGCCGCTGAAACCACCTCCACCCAAGCCGCCGTGCAGCAAACCGCCAGCCAGGTGTTAACCTATCAAGGCAATATTATCGAAGCCGTTTTTCATTCTTCCTCCGGTGGTCATACGGAAAATGTGGAGGATGTTTGGGTGCAAGCCCTGCCCTATCTGCGAGGGGTAACAGACTACGATCAACAAGCTCCGGTTTTCGCTTGGACTGAAACCGTCAGCGCGAGTGAAGTTCGCAGCATCGCTCCGGGGATTGGCAACATTGTGAGTATGGTTCCCGTGGCCACCACGCCCAATGGTCGAGTCCGTCAACTGAAAATTATTGGAGATGCGGGGCAAACCACCCTAACCGGTGAGCAGTTTCGTCAAGCTCTGGATTTACGCAGTTCCCTGTTTGTGGTCAATCCCCAAGGGGGTCAGTCCGGGGGCGGGAAATCCACTGCTCCCCAGTCCTTTGTCATTCAGGGGCGGGGCTTTGGTCACGGATTAGGTCTCAGCCAGTGGGGAGCCTATAGCCTGGCCCGTCAAGGGTACAACTATCAACAAATTTTGGGTCACTATTACCGCAATTCGTCCCTGGCACGGGTACAGGTGAGCCAGTAGCCGATCGTTTTACGGAGTTCTTTGCGTGAATACCTTTTCCCTTCCCCCCTTCTCCCTCCCTCTCCTGTTGGCAACGATCGCTATTCTGCTGCTTGTTGTAACCACGGGGGGGGTGTTGTATTTAACCGCCGCAGATTGGCGAGACAAACGACGACAATCGGACGATCAAAAACTGAAAAAATAAAAGAATAAAATAAAATAAACGATCGTTTCTGGTTGGGAATTAACTGAAGCGCCAAGATCCCCGCTTTCTGGGTTTCTGGGGACATAGCATCAAAAGATTGGGCTTTGTTCTACGAGAAATAGGGATCTGAGCATTGCTGACGATCGTTCTTGGTTTCTGGCTGGGAATTATCCAGATATTTCCCTAGGGGCACGGTCTCCGTGCCCGATCTGTGACCGATCCGATCCGCCCGATCGAATGTTGCGATTCTGGTGCTCCGTGTCCGATCGAGAGTTCGAGGGTTGGGAGACCCAACCCCCACCGTGGGTTAACCCTTGCGGATAGTTTCAGACCAAACCCGTGTGGGCATGCCCCAAACATAGATAAAGCCTTCCGCTGCCCTGTGATCAAACGCATCCTCAGCACCGTAGGTGGCTAAATCCATGGAATAGAGAGAATTGGCGGACTTACGACCCGCTACCGTACAACTCCCCTTAAAGAGCTTGAGCTTAACGATCCCCGTCACCTGCTTTTGGGTCTGGGTAATGAAAGCCTTGAGGGCATCCATCAGGGGGCTGTACCACAAGCCATTATAAATCAACTGGGAGTAAGTTTGTTCAATGCCCCGCTTGTACTGCGTCACATCAGCGGTCAAGGTCAAACTTTCTAAATCCCGGTGAGCATCAATCAGAACAGACATCCCCGGTGTTTCATAAATCTCGCGGGACTTAATCCCCACCAGACGGTTTTCAATCATATCAATGCGCCCCACCCCATTGCGTCCCGCAATCTCATTCATCTTTTCCATGAGAGCCACGGGAGCTAGGGTTTCCCCATTAACGCTGACCGGAATCCCCTGTTCAAAGCCAATTTCCACATATTCCGGCTCATTTGGCGCATCCGCCAGGGAACGGGTCATGGTGTAAATGTCATCCGTGGGCTCCGTCCAGGGATCCTCTAGGGGGCCAGCTTCCACCGCTCGGCCCAGCAGATTGGCATCAATACTGTAGGGAGAGGATTTTTTCACTGGGGCCGGAATGCCAAAGCGCTCCCCATAGGCGATCGTCTCTTCCCGGCTCATGCCCCACTCCCGCGCCGGGGTTAAGACCTTTAACTGGGGATTGAGGGCCGCAATGGACACATCAAAGCGCACCTGATCATTGCCTTTCCCCGTACAGCCGTGGGCCACCGCATCCGCCCCGTAGGTTTCCGCTGCCTTCACCAACAACTTAGCAATGAGCGGACGGGCGAGGGCCGTAGACAGGGGATAGCGGTTTTCATAGAGAGAATTGGCCTGAATGGCAGGGAAGGCATAGTCCCGAATAAACTCATCCTGCACATTCTCCACCAAGGAAATCGAAGCTCCTGAATCCAGAGCCTTTTGCTTCACAGAATCCAATTCGGCTCCTTGACCCAAATCTACCGCGAGGGTAATGACCTCCTCAACCCCCCATTCTTGCTTCAGGTAAGGAATACAAACGGAGGTGTCCACGCCACCGGAGTAGGCCAACACAACTTTTTTCGCACGAGCCATGAAAATTTTCCTTCTTGACTGACGTATGGTTTAAGGACGGGTTATCGTCCCAAGAATCTTAGTTCTATATACAATAGATCAATAAGAGTATGAAGTTTTGTAACAAATGGGGAATCTATGACCTCGATCGATCTACAGTCTCTCTCCCAACAACTGGAAAGCCCCCACTCCCGCGATCGTTTAATTGCCCTGGCTGCTTTACGGGACGTGCCCGCCAGTGATGCTCTCCCTCTGATTAAAAAAGTCATTGAGGATGAAAACCTCCAAATTCGCTCTATGGCGGTCTTTGCCCTGGGCATTAAAAAAACCGCTGAAAATTTTGACTTACTGGTGAAAGTCCTCGACTCCGACAGTGATTACAGCATCCGGGCCTCCGCTGTGGGTGCCCTCGGCTACCTGGAGGACGATCGGGCCTTAGAACCCTTGCTACGAGCCTTTTACGAAGAAACGGACTGGCTCGTGCGCTTTAGTGCCGCCGTATCCCTGGGCACCCTGAAACACCCCCAAGCCACCCAAGCCCTCCTGGAAGCCCTGGAAAGCTCAGAAACCCTTTTACACCAAGCGGCGATCGCTGCCCTGGGGGAAATTGGAGCGGTGGAAACCGTGGAAAAACTGCTCCGCTTTGCCAGTGCCGAAGATTGGTTAACCCGTCAGCGCCTAGCGGAAGCCCTCGGAAACCTACCCTCCCCCAAAACCCTCTCCGCCCTGGCCTACCTGGCGAAGGATAGCCACCCTCAAGTGGCCAGCGCCGCCCAACTATCCCTGGAGAAATTAGCCTAGAAAATTAACCTAAAAACTTAGCCTAAAGAACTTAGCCTAGCGACATTAGGCTCGGACGATCGTTAAGTATTGGAGCCAAGGAGCCGAGTATTCTCTTTTACAGGAACCCCGGAATCCGCTAGAGTAGTGCTAGCCAATCCCATGCACCTCAAGCCTTTGAGTACCATTGACTACCATGCGAATTCTTCATACCATGCTCCGGGTGGGCGATCTGGAAAAATCCTTGGACTTTTACTGTAATATCCTCGGCATGAAACTTCTGCGTCGCAAGGATTACCCCGGAGGCGAATTTACCCTGGCCTTCGTGGGCTACGGGGAAGAATCAGAAACAGCCGTCCTAGAGTTAACCCACAACTGGGGGGTAGACACCTATGATCTGGGCAATGCCTATGGTCATATTGCCCTAGAGGTCAACGATATTTATGCCACCTGTGCAGAAATTAAGGC
This sequence comes from Prochlorotrichaceae cyanobacterium CTOTU29312, assembly GCA_031971595.1. Taxonomy (GTDB): domain Bacteria; phylum Cyanobacteriota; class Cyanobacteriia; order Prochlorotrichales; family Prochlorotrichaceae; genus JBEAPM01. Next base: position 6,781 of record DALYGI010000037.1, on the reverse strand, counting down.
CAAAGGGGGCACCGTAACGCGGGAACCTGGCCCTATGAAACATGGAACCACGGTCATTGCCTTTATTGAAGATCCCAACGGCTATAAGGTTGAACTGATCCAAAGGAAAACGGAAGATGCCCCCTAGGAACTTCACCGTTTCTGACACCGTTACGCTATGATGTGTCGAGAGATCACCTTGCGACTACCAGTTCCGGCTTCTAGTCGGCCCTCTCCCTTCTTTACGTTGCCACTTTTTGTCGTTGTTCAGCCGTAACGCTTGTGCAGTCGGTTCCACATCTGATTTTACGCACTGAGTACGGTGAGCGTTATCTGCCACTAGTCGATAGTCATTGTTGGACCATTGGTCGGAATGATGACAATAATTTCGTTTTAACCGATCGCTGGATTTCTCGGAACCATGCCATGCTCCAGTGCATGGAAAATGGCGAATATTACCTCATCGACTTAGGTAGCCGCAATGGCTCCTTTGTAAATGGCCGCCGTGTTAGCATTCCCGTAACCCTGAGCAATGGGGATAGCGTCACCTTTGGACAGACGGAACTAGAATTCTGCTGCCCTGCTAGCATGACCCTCGTGGATAACCATGATGACGAAGACTCTCAGGAAGTGAGTGCAACGGTGGCCCTCAATGTGCGCCGCATGATTTCCGTTTTGGTGATTGATATTCGTAACTTTACCGGGCTGACCCGCCAAATGGATGAGAAGATGCTCTCAGAGATGATTGGCAGTTGGTTCCGTAAGGCCGGAAAAATTATTGGGGATTATGGCAGTTGGGTCGATAAATATATTGGGGATGCGGTGATGGCGGTGTGGATCCACGGAACCCAAGAGATTCATGAGCAGGAAATGTTGAATATCTTGAGAGCCGTGAGCGCCCTCCATCAGATGACCAACGAAATTCAACGGAATTATGTGTTGCCGTTCCCGCTGAAAATTGGGGCGGGGGTGAATACGGGCTATGCCATGGTGGGCAATACGGGAACGGGGGAACGACCGGACTATACGGCTTTGGGGGATACGGTAAATGCGGCCTTTCGGTTAGAAACCGCCACCAAACAGATTGGCTGTGATCTGGCCTTGGGAGAAACCACCTATCAATATACCCAGCCCCTCTTGGCCAAGCGACCCACCCCTTTCCGCAAGGGAGAGGTGCAGTTAAAGGGGTACGATCAGCCTACGGTGACCTATGCCACTACTTTTGAATATCTGAATAAATTTCTGTCCCTTTTGAAATAGGAATATCAGCAGACTCAGCCCTGGCCTGATTTCCTCTCAATGTGATGTGAGATAGATTAATTTAATTTAGGCTGGCTCAGCGATCGTTCTGAAGAGGTCTTCCAGAGTATCGTGAATTTGAAAGGCCCGATCCATGCTGGTCAATTCAAACACCATTTGAACTTGCCGATTGAGGCCACAGAGATAGAGATCCCCCCCAGCGGATCGGGTAGTTTTGAGGGCGGCCACCAATGCGCCTAACCCTGAACTATCCAAAAAAGTGACCTCTTCCAAGTTCACGCAAATTCGTAGACATCCCGTTTGGATCGCTGTATCGATTTCTTGGCGAAAGGTTGGGGCTTTGATGCCATCCAGGAGGCCAGAGGGTTTGACCACAGCGATCGTTTTTGAATCCAGAGACATTAGTTATACGCTACTGATAGGGTTAGGGTAGTTGAGAAACCGGGGTTGCAGGATATTGTAAGGATAAACGGTGCTTCATAAAAAGTTACATTTTCAGATTACAGTTTACCTTGAAGGCTTTCCCCTGGGTAGGGAGCAGTTCATCACCCTCTGAGCATCCATTGGGGAACCGGGAGACCTAAAATAAAGTTTGCTCTAAATGTTTGCTCTAAATTTTTATAACCAGAGGATTTAACGATCGTCTATGTTTCCTAGCCATCGCCCCCGTCGCCTCAGAAGCTCTGCCGGTTTACGCAATATGGTGCGTGAGACCACTTTAACCCGCCAAGACCTCATTTATCCGCTGTTTGCCGTGCCTGGGGAGGGGGTGGCCAAGGAAGTGGTGTCCATGCCTGGGGTCTATCAGTTATCGATCGATAAGATGGTGGAGGAGGCTCGGCAGGTTTATGACTTAGGGATTCCAGCGGTTATTCTCTTTGGTATTCCCGATGTGAAGGATATGGAAGCCACGGGCGCTTGGCACGATTGCGGCATTGTCCAAAAGGCAGCAACGGCCATTAAAACCGCCGTGCCCGATCTGATTGTGATTGCGGATACCTGTCTGTGTGAATATACGCCCCACGGTCATTGTGGCTACTTAGAAACGGGGGATCTGCAAGGGCGGGTGTTAAATGATCCGACGTTGACCTTGTTACAAAAAACCGCCGTATCCCAAGCCCAAGCGGGAGCGGATATTATTGCCCCGTCGGGGATGATGGATGGCTTTGTGCAGGCCATTCGCCAAGGGTTAGACGATGCGGGTTTTGAAAACACCCCCATTTTGGCCTATTCCGCCAAATATGCCTCGGCGTACTACGGGCCGTTCCGGGATGCAGCGGAATCCACGCCCCAATTTGGCGATCGTCGCACCTATCAAATGGATCCGGGTAATAGCCGGGAAGCCCTCAAGGAAACGGCTCTGGATGTGGCGGAAGGGGCCGATATGGTGATGGTCAAACCCGCTCTGGCCTATATGGACATTATTTGGCGCATTAAGGAAATGACCCAGTTACCCGTGGCCGCCTATAACGTGTCTGGGGAATATGCCATGGTCAAAGCAGCAGCCCTCAATGGTTGGATTGACGAAGAACGTATTGTCCTAGAAACCTTGACCAGTTTTAAACGATCGGGAGCAGATTTGATTTTGACCTATCATGCCAAAGATGCGGCCCGTTGGTTACCATAGGGCGTAGTTTTAAGTTATGAGTTTTGAGTTTTAAGTTTTGAGTTATGAGTTTTGTAGTCAAGACATTGGGCTTTGACAGTGGGATTAGTTGTGAGGAAAATTTAATACAGGCTGGTCTGAGTCCCTTCCCTAGCCCAAAACTGTTCCCTATTCCCTACTCCCTATCCCCTACTCCCTAACTCAAAACTCAACCCTCAAAACTCAAAACTGTTTCATACAGGAACTTCTGCCCCTATGGGCTAGTCTGCAAGCTTTTAAGGCTATCTGAAGACTAACTTCAGGCTGCGTCGTGGCGTGTACTTTCTGTTCCGCAGGATAGGTTTTATGGATCGCTTTCTCTTTCACACTTCTGCTTTGATTGGATATATCAGTGTCTTAGGCCTGGGTCTGGGATTAGGGGGCATTCGTCCAGCTGCTAGCCAAGCCCTGCCCCTAGAGTCTGCTCCTCTTGTGGCCCAGTCTGGCAGTTCTACTCGGTGGCCGGGCAACCGCACTGGGGGGGGCACGCGGGGCTGTGAAATTATTCCCGGTACCCCTAAAACCTTATCCAGCTTAAAGCGCAGTTTTATTGCCCTGACCCCTCAAACGAATCTGGGCATTACCACCCAGTCCTATCCCCGTTTGGCTTGGTATATTCCGCTGTCCTTGGTGCGCTATGCGGAGTTGGAGTTGATGAGTGAGCAGGATATGCTTCTCTATCGCGCTACGTTCCGTATTGATGGGGAGGGGGGAATCTATAGCCTGGCCCTGCCTTCTGATGCGTCCATTCCGCCCTTAGAGGCAGACAAGGCCTACCGTTGGACGCTTTCGCTCTATTGTCAATCCAATGAGGAAACCTTAGATCCGGCCTTTAACTTCGGCATGGATCTGGGACGTACCAGTGTGTCCAGTTACATTTATCGCCAGCCGGTGGAAGCTTCCGAGTCTCCTACCAAGCAAGATTGGGTGGCTGAGGTGCAAGCGGATCTGGAGCAAAACCGTTGGGTAGATGCCTTGGATACCCTCTTGGTTCAATACTGCGAAACATCTGAACAGAGCCAGTTTGGCCAAGAGTGGAAAAAGGCCCTCGATACGATCGGCTTGGGTGAGTTGGCGGACGAGCCGATTCATGTCCAGTGTGCCCCTTCTGGCGAGTCCTAGGTTTTTGCCATGCGTCCTGTTGATTTTATTGGTTACATTGCCGGAACCCTAACGACGCTATCGTTTTTGCCGCAGGTGCTGAAAACCTGGCAATCCCGATCGGCGAAGGATATTTCCCTGGTCATGTTTTTAATGTTTTGCGCTGGGGTTGCCTTTTGGATTATCTACGGCGTTTTAAATAGGGATTGGCCGGTGATTATTGCCAATGTGGTGACCCTGACCCTAGCTTCGATTATTCTAGGATTTAAGTTTCGCTATCCCACTTAATCCCTACTCCCTTAAGGTTATGCAAGATCTCCCCGATCTAGTTTTGCTCCTTGGCCTTGGTCTTGGTACGGGGCTGTTGGCCTATCTGCTGGGCTCCTTCCCGACGGGTTATTTAGTCGTGCGGGCCCTGAAGGGGGTTGATATTCGCACCCTGGGTTCCGGTTCCACCGGGGCCACGAACGTGCTGCGGAATGCGGGCAAAGGGCCAGCAGCGATCGTTTTTGGGGTGGATATTGCTAAAGGGGTGCTAGCGGTTTGGTTAGCCGGAACGATCGCGCTGCAACCTACGGGCTTCAGTGAATATATGCCGGTTTTACAATGCTGGGGAGGGGGCATGGCTCTGCTGGGTCACAGCCGACCGATCTGGCTCAACTTCCAGGGGGGTAAATCCGTGGCTACGGGCTTGGGGGTGTTGTTTGCCCTGAATTGGATGATTGGTCTGAGTGCTTTTGGGTGTTTTGGGCTGATGTTAGCGCTCTTTCGGATTGTTTCCGTCGGGTCGATCGTGGCGGCGTTGTCCGTGAATGGGTTGATGTGGGGGCTAGGCCAACCCTTGGCCTATAAAATCTTTGCCCTCCTGGGGGGCGGCTATGTGATCTGGCGACACAAGGGCAACATTCAGCGCCTCTTAGCCGGTCAAGAGCCCCGCATTGGTGAAGCCATACCCTCAAAGGCAGACTCTTGAATCTAAAGATTAAAGATTAAAGAAAAGATTTAGACAAGCTGTTGGGTTTCGCACTTACACCCTGGGGATCCCCAAGGTTAGACAAGCTCAACCCAACCTACGCTTTAGTTACTTGAGAAGTTTAGGCAATTTCCCGGACATCGGGCTGGCCGTCCTTCACTTCGCCCACTAGAACCAGATCCGTAACCCCCACAAAGAGTCCGTTTTCTAAAACTCCGGGAATATTATTGATGGTTTTTTCCAATTCCCCAGGGTTATCAATACGATCGTATTTGACATCGATGATTAAGTTCCCCTGATCGCTCACCACAGGGCCAGCTTTTTTCACGCCCATCCGCAGTTGGGGTTTGCCCCCCAGTTTTTCCAGGGCACGCATCACGGGAGTAATGGCCATGGGCATCACCTCTACGGGCAAGAGGAAAGTGGAGCCCAACGCATCCACCAGTTTGCCGCTGTCTACCACCACAATAAATTGATCCGCGAGGCTATCCACAATTTTCTCTTGGGTGTGGGCCGCACCGCCCCCTTTAATCAGGTTTTTGTGAGGATCCACCTCATCCGCCCCATCGATCGCAATGTGGATTTGGTCTACTTCGTCCAAGGTGGTGAGGGGAATGCCATATTGCTTGGCTAAAACCCGCGCTTGGAAGGAGGTGGGGATGCCTTTAATATTTTCCAGTTCGCCGGATTGGAGGCGTTCCCCAATAAATTGAATGGCAAAGGCCGTCGTGGATCCGGTTCCTAAACCAACGATCGTATTGGACTGGACACGATTAGCGGCTGCCCGTCCTACCTCTTGCTTCATTAGCAAAACCGGATCCGTTGTACTCATTCCTAATGCTCCTAACGTCAAAAATTAAAGGTTTGGAGGATGGGAAATCGTGCCCTAAACCTATCCGTAACAAAGGAGGGATCAGGTTTTAGGGCTTGTTCCTATCCGCACTTAGTATACCTTGAGGGGTTCCGTTGCGATTAGGGAGATGGGAAGCCTAAGCGTAGTCAACAGCCAACCCACCCCTAACCCCTCCCAGGAGGGGAACCGGAAAAACTCCCATTCCAGGAAAGAAGTTCACTCTGATCTTGGTACTCGTGCAGAGTCCTATGCTGTATTCGAGGATTGAGGATTGAGAGTTACGGTTGGAACTATTGATAACCGTATGACGATCGCCTGATGAAATTTTAGACGCTATGATAGAATAAGTTTGCCTAAGGTTTATTCAAAACTTATCAGAAACAACCCTCTCCGCCTCCTCGTTTGAACCATATTTAATTGACTGTAACCATTGGCTTATGGCTTATGACTGGAAAAACTAGCAACTCCTTCTTTGATGAACAAAAAGAACAGTCTTTGATCAAAGCCCGAATTGTGGAGAAGTACTTCTGGGTTTGGGCAAAGGTCATTATTTCAACTGTTAAGAAAAAACCTATTTCTGAGCAGAGAATTGCGTATATTGATCTTTTCGCTGGGCCGGGACGGTATAAGGATGGTTCCGAATCAACACCAGTAAAAGTTCTGGAAACTTCTATCTCAGATCCAGATATGCGAAATATGTTGGTATCCATATTTAATGATGCTGATCTTGAGAATTTTAGTTCTCTTCAACAAGCTATAGATGCAATTCCCGGAATCGAAACTTTAAAATATGCCCCTCAAGTTTATAATCATGAAGTTGGAGACAATATTGTTAAAAGTTTCCAGGAGCGCAAACTAATTCCTACCTTATTTTTTGTAGATCCCTGGGGTTACAAAGGATTATCTCTCCAACTTAGGCTACCAACGTAAGGCGGAATAAAATGGACTGGTAGATCGGCTGAAACCCTTG
>DALYGI010000036.1:12422-17719 GCA_031971595.1 Prochlorotrichaceae cyanobacterium CTOTU29312 | reverse complement strand
CTTAATCTGATCTGTATCTAGGGCCTCAGACAAACCGCCAAATTTAGGGTTAATTAGGGTTAATTTGGGGTTGAGTGAAATGGTTGCACATCGCGTCAAACTTAAAAACCTTAAACCTCTGGAGGTGTTCCATTTATGACTGATAGGGCAAACTTTTCTGAACAAACCTGTCCGGTGTGCCAGGTCAAAATCATCCCCTGCTTAGGCGGCGATCGGGTGGTTTTCTCCGTTGGGGCACCGGGAACGCGGGCTATTCTCTGGAAAAAAGTCTGTCAATACACCCAAAAGCCGGGATGTATTAACCAGGATCCCAGAGCAGGAAACCCGTAAAGTGACTTATATAAGGAGACTTATATAGGTGACTGATAAAACGCGCCAGGAGGGATTCGAACCCCCGACCCCTTGATCCGTAGTCAAGTGCTCTAATCCACTGAGCTACTAGCGCTTAGGCGTGAGGAACTCGACTATAACACACCTCCGGCCATGAATCAAGATCATCTAGAAAAATTAGGCAACCTGGAAAACTTAGAAGGTTTAGAAAACTTAGAAGGTTTAGAAAACTCAAGCAACTTAGGTAACCCAGAGCCTACCCCTTCGCTCTCCCACCTGAACCCGCAGGGGGAAGCCCAGATGGTAGACGTATCCGGTAAAGTCGCCACGGTCAGGGAAGCCGTGGCCCAAGCTCAGGTGAAAATGCAACCCCAAACCCTCGCAGCGATCGTTTCCGGGAACACGCCCAAGGGGGATGTGCTGGCCACCGCACGGATTGCGGGCATTATGGCGGCCAAACAAACCGCCCACTTAATTCCCCTGTGTCATCCGTTGCCCCTCCACCGCGTAGAGGTGCAGCTAACCGCCGATCAAGCCTTGCCCGGTTTTTGCATTCGCGCCACGGTCAAAACCTTGGCAGAAACCGGCGTAGAAATGGAAGCCCTCACCGCCGCAACGATCGCCGCCCTGACACTCTATGACATGGCCAAAGCCCTGGAAAAATCCATCACCATTGAGCAAATTTATTTGGTAAGTAAAACGGGCGGTAAATCCGGGGATTTTGTAAAACCTCAGATAAAGTGAGGACTCCCTATGCTACACTAGGGGGCTATTGCGTTTATATTCACCATTCACGATTAGTATCCATGAGCATTACCCAGGAAAAAAAGCAGGAGATTATTAACACTTACCAAGCCCACGAAACCGACACCGGTTCTGCGGAGGTACAGGTTGCGATTTTAACCGAGCGTATTAGTCGGCTCAGTTTGCACCTCCAAGGCAACAAAAAGGACTTTTCTTCCCGTCAGGGACTTTTAAAAATGATTGGTCGCCGTAAGCACCTGTTGGGCTATATCCAAAAGCTGGATCAAAACCGTTACCGCAATTTGATCACTCGGTTGGGCATTCGGGGCTAAGTTCATGGCAGAGTCGGAACCGAAGCGTTTACCCTTTGAACCCAAAAAACGAAAGAAAAAACAACCGGTGTCAAACCAAGGGAGTGCTGAGTCTGGTATACCTCAGCCTTCGTCGTCAGCAAAAGCGCCCCCCGTTGTTCCGAAGGCCGTGAAGACGGCAAAGAGTCCTAACGCTACATCGGGGAAAGCGCCTGCTACTTTAGAACAGACCCGCATTCCTGACCGGGTGAGCCGTCGCATGGTCAGCCGCATCATCATTTTTTCTGGGTTGCCGACCCTCTTGGGGATCAGTATCTTCTTTATGAGTTACATCGTGGTAACCCGGAAACTCTTGGAAATCCCTAATGTGGCGGTGCTGTTGGTCAGTATCGGTTGTTTTGGGTTAGGGGTTTTGGGGCTTAGTTATGGTGTGCTGTCCGCGTCTTGGGAAGAAGAGGTAACCGGTAGTCCCCTAGGCTGGCAGGAATTCCGCACCAATTTAGGTCGTTTTCTAGGGGCTTGGCGGGAGTTTCGTCAGAAGAAGCCTTCATAGCCCATCCCCCAAAAAAGAAGAAACCATGTACCCGGATACCCAAGCCCCCTAATTCCCAGGAACCCAAGATGATTTTTACCCTGCGTTTTTATCTCATCTTGATCCTGTGGGGGACGATCGCTTGGGTTAGTGTGCCTTTCCTCTCCTTGGGGACGGCCCTCTGGGGGCTGATCATTTTAGATGGGTTGTGGATCCTCCTGGCAGCGATCGATTATGGGCGGGTTCACCCCCAACAGATTGAGGTGAAGCGGCAACTGGATCCCCGTTTGTCCATTGGTCGGGAGAATGCTATTCACCTTCAGGTTAAAGCCTTGGTTCCGCCCCGATCGATTTCTTTACAAATTCAGGATTTTCATCCCCCCGATTTAAGGGTGACGGGGTTGCCCCTCAGCCTCTCCCTGGGGTCTACGGAGCAATATAGCCTAACCTATACCGTGCATCCTCATTATCGGGGAGCCTTCACCTGGCCCCAGTTACAGGTTCAACAATTGGGAGCATGGGGTTTGGTGTGGCGGCGTTGGTGTGTTCCCCAGAGCCAAACTACCAAGGTTTACCCTGATCTGGTGGGGTTGCGGGAGTTATCCATTCGCCTCGCCTTAGAATCTTCCGGGAGTTTGCGTTACCGCCGCCCCTGGGGGATTGGTACTGAATTTGCAGAATTACGAGAGTACGATCGGGGGGACGATCCCCGGTTAATTGACTGGAAAGCAACGGCCCGACGGGGTAAGCCTTTAATTCGGGTATTGGAACCGGAGCAGGAGCAAACCCTTTTAATTTTGTTGGATGGAGGGCGTTTAATGACTGCCCAAGTGCAGGGACTTCAGCGTTTTGATTGGGGACTAAATACCGCGCTGTCCTTAGCCTTAGCCGGTTTAAACCGAGGCGATCGGGTGGGGGTGGGCGTATTCGATCGGACGTTACAGACGTGGGTGCCGCCCCAGCGGGGACAACATCACCTATCCCGGTTATTAGAAACCTTAACTCCCCTGCAACCCACCTTACAGGAACCGGATTATCTGGGAGCCGTGAGCCCCATTGTGCAACGACAAACCCGCCGCGCCTTAGTCGTAATTATCACAGACCTCCTGGATTCGATCGCCTCTAGTGATCTCCTGTCCGCCCTGTTGCACCTGACTCCCCGGTATTTACCCTTTTGTGTCACCCTGCGGGATCCCGCCCTCGATCGGTTTGCCACCACACCAACGTTAGACATTGAGGGAGCCTATCAACGATCGGTGGCATTGGATTTGTTAGCCCAACGGGAACTCGCCTTTGCAAAACTCAGACAGCAGGGGGTTTTAGTGCTAGATGGGCCGGCTCCGGGCATCAGTACGGCCTTGGTCAATGCTTATTTACAACTTAAAAGAAAGGGCCGCCTGTAAGTAAACCAGGCTAACTTAGCGACAGGAGTGATGATAGCGCACAAAATTAACACCATAGGTGAGGGAAAGATTTTTATCCGTAAGGGTATGGGCTGGACTCCCTTGGCAGCGAATCATCTGGTTTAAGCAAATCACATGATCACAATTACGCTGCACCATTTCCAAATTGTGAGACACCTGCAAAATGGCCCAGCCTTGCTCCTGTTTCAGTTGGTTCAACAGTTGATAAAAATCCCATTCACTGCGGAGATCCAGCCCGGCGGGTGCCTCATCTAACACTAAGAACTGTCGAGGGCGCACCAGGCAATAGGCCAGAAGGACACGCTTGGTTTGTCCCCCGGACAGACTACTGAGGGGTTTGTGGCGCAACGACCAGGCATCCACGGTCTGGAGAGCGGTACGCACAGCCTGCTGACGATCGCTTCTTCTACTCCAGGGCAGTTGCAACCCCAGGGTTTCCCAACCTAAACCCACCCATTCTTCCACCGTCATGGGGATGCGACGATCGAAGAGAACACTTTGGGGCAAATAGGCAATCTGCTGACGTACCGCACTGGGCAGTTTCCCCGTAGGGCTGAGGCGATGACCCATCACCCACACCTCCCCCCCCTGGTGGGGCAAAATCCCTAGCAGCGCTTGAATTAGCGTACTTTTACCCGCCCCATTGGGCCCCACCACAGCCGTATCCGTGCCAGACCGTAAGGTAAAAGAGACATTTTCCACAGCCACCTGTTTACCGTAATGAACCGTTAGTCCATTCACCACTAACACCGGATTTTCTGAACAGAAAAGATCATGCCCCTGAGAGGGGTTTGAGGCATTATTAGAGGTGTTTCTAGAGCCGTTGTTGGAGGCATTATTGGAATTCATAAGAGTCGATCGGTTCACGGTTGGGTCTCCTGAATTATGAATTATGAGTTATGAATTATGAATTAGAAGGTTTTCCCGACCTAGGAATCGGGACTCATAGCATTGGCAATATTCTCGGCATTTTGGCGCATGATTTTGAAGTAGGTTTCTGGTGTATTATCCCCACTTTCCAGGGGGTCAAATACACTGATTTCTAGTTTCAAATCCTGGGCTAAAGCGCTTAAGTTCTCCTTCCCCGCCGCTGGTTCCGTGAGCAAGGCTTGAATATTTTCCGCCTCGATCAAGTTAATAATGCGCTGAAGATCCTGAGGGGATGGACTCAGTTCGGGAACCTCCACCAAAAATTCCACTTCTAAGCCATAACGCTGGGCAAAGTAAACAGCAAAGTCGTGGAACGTGACAAAGGTTTGGCCCGCATAGGGAGACAACCGCGCTCCGATTTCCCGATCGAGATCTTTAAGGGCTTGGATGTAGGCTGCCGCATTGGCTTCATAAATCTCCTCCCCTTGGGGATCGGCGGTTACCAACGCCTGACGGATATTCTCCACTTGACTCACTGCCCGGAGGGGATCGAGCCACAGGTGGGGATTAGCGCCCCCGTGATTGTGGTTGTGAGGATCCTGCTCCCCCTCAGCATGGGGTTCCTCACCCTGATCGGGGCTGGAAACTGTGGGAATCCCCTCACCCGCCTCCACGATCGTTAGGTCTGGGTTGCCCGCATTGCGAATTAAGTCCGCAAGAAAGGTCTCTAACCCAACGCCGTTTTGGATCAGCACATCCGCATTGGCGATCGTTTCCACATCTCTGGGTTTCGCCTGAAAGTCGTGAATGCCCACATTACTGGGGATCAGTTGCACCACTGCCGCCCGATCGCCTGCCACAGCCTGGGTAAATTGGGTCATGGGGGCAATGGTGGTTACCACTTTGAGGCTAGGGGAACTAGGGCTGGTTGGCTGGGGGTTAGTAAGATTAGGCTCTGGGCTGGCAACCTGAGGCTCTGGGCTAGACTCCCCCTGCACGTCAGACCTTGGAGTAATCCCACATCCCCCCAGAACGATCGCTCCCAGTAGGGCCAGGCAAGCCATCCCCCCTTTAGCCCACGGATGA
>DALYGI010000036.1:0-12322 GCA_031971595.1 Prochlorotrichaceae cyanobacterium CTOTU29312 | reverse complement strand
TGACCCCGCTGCATAGTTCTTCCGTACCCTTGTTCGTTTCCCATTTTCCGTTGTCTAGTGCGATGAGTCTAATGCTATGAGAATGATTCTCATTCTAACGGATTTTGAGCCAAGCTGAGACACCACTCTATAAACTGGCGGGCGGTGCGGCCCGATCGGCCATTGTGGCGGGTGGCCCATTGTTTGGCTTGAGCTTCCAGGGTATCGGGATCTTGGGTTAATTGGGCTTGTTCGGCCAGGTGGCGCACCATCTGTAAATAGGTGTCCTGATCGGCGGGTTCAAAGGTGAGGGTGAGTCCAAACCGATCGCTAAAGGAGAGTTTTTCTTGAACCGTATCCCAGGTATGGATTTCCGCCGCATCCTGGGGCCGGGGACGATCGCTTTGAAATTCCCGGACGAGGTGCCGTCGGTTACTGGTGGCATAGACTACTAAATTTTGGGGACGGGCGGTAATGCTGCCCTCTAAAACCACTTTCAGGGCTTTAAAGGTTTCGTCGTCGTCTTCAAAGGAGAGGTCATCCACAAACACCACAAATTTGAGGACGGAGGATCGGACACGATCGACGATGCTGCTGAGGGTGTGTAATTCTGCTTTGGGCACTTCCACCAGTCTTAAGCCTTGGGCGCTATAGGCTTGGGGCAGGGCTTTGACTAGGGAGGATTTCCCCGATCCCCGACTGCCATAGAGCAGGATATTTTGAGCCGGAAGGCCTTTGAGCAGAAATTCCGTATTTTGTAGCAGGATTGCCTTGGGTTGGTCGTAGCCCACCAATTGCCCTAGGGTGACGGGATCGGGGTTAGCAATGCCTTGGAACTGATGATCTTGCCAGCGAAAACAGGCAAATTGACTAACGATGCCCACTCCCCACTGACGATAAAACACCACTAACTCTGGTAAACGATCGTCCCAATTTCCCCCGGCAAAAACCATCTCCAAGGCCGATCGGCGTAGGGTCTGAAAGTCTGAAACAGGGGAGCCAGGAGCAATAAAGTCCGGTTCTTGGGCATCCTCACGGGCAAAGGGCTGGTTCGGTAAGGCTTCCAGGGGGTAGCCTAAATGCTCAATCACCTGAGTAATCAAACCAATGTCTACCTCTGCCAACCGTTGCAGTGCCCTTAAATCTCGCTGGGCGGCCTGTGTTAACCCCTCTGGCAGGGTCTTGGCAAGATGATTGAGATCCCCATACTGAGCCCGTTCACTGAAGGGATTACTATCCAGGACGATCGCTTCGATGACTTCACTGCGCCAACTACGTCCAGTGAGGCTGAGGGCATAAAACCAGTCCGTGTAGGCCCGCAGGCACTCCTGGGGCTGGGAGTGGGGATCGAGGATGGACTGCAAAAGCCGCTGCCAAGCTTTACCCGTTGGGGTGGAAAAGACCCCTCGGTAGAGCAACAGACCCGCCAGATCCGCCTGTAGGGGCTGCAACGATCGCAACACATCCCGGAAACGATCGGTGTTAAAGGTTAGAGGTGTGGCAGGGGTAGGCATAGGAAGGGGAATTAAGAATTAAGAATTAAGAATGAAGAGGGAAGAGGGAAGAATGAACCACAAAGGAACAAAGGGCACAAAGGGTTACTGGAGGGCGTTGAGGAGAATGCCGAGAATTTTTTCTAAGTCTCTTTGGATGTAATACTCGCTTAAATCAAGCTTGACGGTGCTGTTTTCTAGGCTGAGAAATCGCCAGGTGGTGCCAATGGTCACGGCACCGTAGATGATGGGGGTATGGTTGTTTTCTTGTTGGTTAAAGATCTGAGCGGCAATCATAGCTGCTATACATTGAGCAAACCCACTTTTTAGGTTTTCATTTTTAGCCTCAACGATCGTCATCACGGGCACTCGAATAAACAATTGCTCTGGGTTTTTGCTCAAAATAAAATCACAGATGCCGGTTAGTCCTTTGTCGGGGTCAACTGTAAATTCAGAACCTGAAAATAGGCTAATGGTGGTCTGAGCTTGACGGCGTACTTCCATCAATACCGGAGCAATGATCAATTCAGAACGAGCTTTTTCCGTATTGATGGCCACGGCGAGATCCACCTGTTCCTGCAAAAGGTCAACCAATCTAGGGCTGGGGGAGGCTGTTGGCACGGCAGCAAACCAGTCAGCGGACTCTTGTAAGCTCAACTGAAAGTCTTTGACTAACTGGCTCAGTTTGAAATCGCTGTAACTCATAGGATTTTATGCAATTTTATTTTTATGCAATTTTATTTTTTGACGGAAGGCCCGTAGGGCAGGACTGCGACCGATGGCTCGGCTTTGTTCTAATACCTCGGACACCCAGGCTAAAACTGGTAGCTGAGGAAAGGTGGGGCTGATGGCAGAGTGCTGATATTGACCGGATTGGAGGACGTAAATCTTTAGCTCTGTAGCCTGATAAACCCACAGTTCGGGAACGCGGAGGCGGGTGTAGGCATCGAGTTGGGTTTTGGAGGTGACATCTACTTCAATGGCCAAATCGGGGGGTGGGTCAATGGCCAGGTTGAGCCGACGCTTGCCCCGCATCCGTTGATGGTTCTGGATGTAGAAGCACTGATCGGGCTCCAGTCCGCTGTTGGCTTCTTTGTTTTTGAAGGTGGTGGAGCCGAAACATTCACAATCGATTTCGAGTTCTTCCAGAAGAATTTTAATGACATCACTAATCAGTTCTTTATCGACTTCATGTTCCGGTAAGGGCATTTTGATTTCCAAAAATCCGTTGAGGTAGGCAATACGGCTGGGGCGTTTTTCCCCTAGTTCATCAAGAATCGCTTCAAATTCTGACCAGTTTAGGTCGTGAATCAGTAGGCGTTGACCGGGGGGAATGTCCAGTTGTCGCAGTTGGAGGGTGACCATAATCTGGGTGGGTAGGATGTGTTCTGATTTTAAGTGAGAATCAGCCCCCCCATCAGTTTTACATAGCGATCGTTGAGGCTCTGTTTCAAGGCGGGCCACTGGTTTAAGGTTACGTCCGTGGTTAAAAGGCTGGCCGCTGCTTGACGGGCAATTTCTAACACCTGTTGATCTAACACTAAATTGGCCAGGGCAAAATCCGGTAACCCCGATTGCCGAGTTCCCAACACCTGACCTGGCCCCCGCAACCGCAGATCCATTTCCGCAATAAAAAAGCCGTCTTGAGATTGCTCTAAGACCCGCAGCCGCTCCCAAGCCGTATCCGATCGGGATTCTGTCATCAGTAAACAGTAGGACTGGGCAGATCCTCGCCCCACTCGGCCCCGCAGTTGGTGCAGTTGGGACAGACCAAAGCGATCGGCGTGTTCAATCAGCATCACCGTGGCATTGGGAATATCTACCCCCACTTCCACTACGGTAGTGGACACGAGAATTTGGGTTTTCGCCTCCCGAAAGGCTTGAATCGCTTCGTCTTTTTCGGCGGAACTCATGCGCCCGTGCAGTAACCCCACTGCAAATTCTGGGAAGATCTTTTCCTTTAGCTGTTGATGCTCATCGATCGCTGATTTGAGGTCAATTTTTTCCGACTCTTCCACTAAGGGCAACACCACATACACCTGCTGACCCTTGGCAATTTCCCGCCGGATTAAGTCGTAGGCATGGGAACGATCGCCGGGGGTAAGGAGCGTCGTCTGAATGGCCTGGCGGCCCGGGGGCAACTCGTCAATTTGGCTCACATCCAAATCCCCGTGGAGGGTCAGAGCCAGGGTACGGGGAATGGGGGTGGCGGTCATGCTCAGTAAATGGGGATTCTGGCCCTTTTCCTGAAGTTTGGCCCGCTGCTCTACCCCAAAGCGGTGCTGTTCATCAATGACCACTAGACCTAGTTTCTGGAAGTTGACTCCCGGCTGAATCAGGGCATGGGTTCCCACCACCAGATGCAGTTGCCCCGTTGCCAAATGCTCTAAAATCTCCCGCCGCTTGGCCGCACGGGTGGAGCCCGTCAGTAACTCCACACAGAGACAGAGGGGATTTAACCAGTCCACTAACTTGCGGTAGTGTTGCTCCGCGAGTACCTCTGTGGGAGCCATCAGCGCCCCCTGAAACCCGCACTGCATGGAAGCCAGGAGCGCAATCACCGCCACGATCGTTTTGCCTGCTCCCACATCCCCCTGCACCAGGCGATTCATGGGGGTTGCTTTTTCCAAGTCCTGAAGAATTTCGTTCACTACCCGCTCCTGGGCCCCCGTCAGTTGGAAGGGTAACTGCTGGTAAAACTGATCCACTAAACTGCCAGTTTGGGGGGTAAACACCTGAGTGGCTAACTGTTTGCGTTGTTGTTGTCGCAGTAGTAACCCCAGTTGCAGATAGAAAAACTCATCAAACACCAACCGATGGCGGGCTGTGTTGAGTAATTCCTGGGACTCCGGGAAGTGAATTTGGGGAATGGCCGTCGTTAAATCCGCCAGATTATACTCCCGCCGCAGAAACTCCGGCAGTGGATCCACCAAGGTCTGGGCTGAAGGCAAAGCCGCAATCACCGCCCGCCGCACCACATCCCCACTGACCCCCTCCGTCAGTCCATAGACCGGCACAATGCGACCAATGCCACTGGATTCGATCGTACTGGCTCCGTGGTCTAACACCTCAATCTGAGGATTATCTAGGGTTTTACCCCGTTTACTGCGCTTCACTAACCCGGAAGCCGCGATCGTTGCACCAGGAGGATAGAGCCTTTTCTGCGCTTCCTGCCAGCCCTTGTTGGCGTAGCGTGTACCCGCCCAAAACCGGCTCAGGCGTAGCTCCCCACTACGATCGGTCATCACCAGTTCAAAAATAGTTAGCTTCTTATTGTTCGGACTGGTAAAACAGGTACAACGCTTCACCGTGCCAATGACCGTAGCCGTTTCCCCCTCTTTGAGATCTCGAATCGGCAACTGTCGGGCATAGTCCAGATAGTCCCTAGGGTAGTAGTAGAGCAAATCCTCCAGGGTGTGCAGTCCTAGCCGTTCCAGTAAACCCGCACTGCGGGGGCCAATGCCATTCACCTGCCCCAAACCGATCGTGGTGGGTAACACCTGACTGCTGTGGTGACTGGGACTATTCAACGGCGCAATTTTCGGCGTTTTTGGCGTTTTCGCTACTGGGGGGGTAGGCACTGAAGGTTTAGATTCTGAAGGTTTAGATTCTGAAGGCACTCGCTCCGAGTTCCCCTCACTCACCCCAGACACCTGATAGATCGATCGTAACTGGTGGAGGGTGCGTCGGGTTTCCGCCACTAGGTGCTGACGATCGCCATAGCTGAGATCCCCATAGGTTTCAAATCGATCGCTTAAAGTCCGTAACCTGTCCCGATCCGGCGCGGCCCAAGACTCTGGAGGCGTTTGCAATTGCAAGCGCAGAAATTCACTAAAGCGATATTGCTTGCCCTGCACATCATTAAAGTGACGATCGACTTCAAAGGTCAGGGCCTGCTGTAAACGGCTCCAATCCATACTTCCCGCCTCAAAACACCGGGAGTTCCCAGAAAATCTTCCATGGTTCACACTATACCCGAAAGTCAGCATCGGGAGATAGGAATTCCCCTTGGGGTTAGGATGTTTTAGTGTAAATCTTTACGTCCCTCAAGGAACTGTTATAGGCTTGGTTAATTTTGCGCTTGAGCAGGGCACGACGATCGTTATAACGACAGATGGCTTGGGCAACTTTAGCTAACTGTTCAACCCCTTGCTCTCCTTTCGTTTTCATTAAAACGCGAATTTGATTTTCGAGTTTCCAAAGCCGTTGATTGACGTTGTGCAATTCTGCCAGGTCTGTTTCTAGGGCCGATTGGGGGAGGTTCAGGCGATCGAGTTCTTGATTTAAAATGCTTAATTCTTGATTGACCCACTCATGATATTGGGCGTGTTGACTACGGGACTGTTTAAGCTGTTGCATTTTAATTTGTAAAATACTGATCTTGTCCAGGAGTTCCCCCACTGAAACGGGAATACGGGGACTGACGGTTAGGGAGTCTGACGTTGTGGTTAATGCTGCGGGTGGAGATAACTGAAAGGTGGTGGTTAGGGCTTCCCTCACGGCAGCAACGATCCCTGGCCAGTTGCCTGCTTCGGTCTGACGAAAGAGCCGCACGGTGGGGTACCAGGGACTATCCGATCGCTCCTGTAACCAGCGCCAATCGGGTAAGTGGTGTAGTAAAATCCAGGTTTGTTGTCCTAGGGCTGCGGCCAGGTGGGCGATAGAGGTGTCTGTGGTAATCACTAAATCCAACTGAGAAACGATCGCTGCGGTATCCACAAAAGCTTGATCGCCACGGTCTAAACTGTCTCCGAACTGATGAATACGTTCCCCAAAGGAGACTTGACTGAGAGCCTGCCCCCCTAGGCCTTTTTGCAGGGAAATAAAACTCACCCCCGGCAAGTGGATCAGGGGTTCTAGCGCTTCTAGAGGACAGGATCGCCCCTGAAGGTTCTCCTGTTCCGTGTTTTCATTGCCTTGCCAGCAGAGACCAATTTTGAGACCGGGGAGGGACTGAAGCCGTGTTTCCCAGTGTTTAACCCGATCGGGACTGGCGAAGAGGTACGGACTGGGGGCGGGAATGGAACGGAGGTGAGTACCACAGACGCGGGGAACACTCAGTAAGGGGAACCAAACGTAGGGTTGGGGCAGATCCGAGGGCAGTTCACTTCCGGCGGGGATAACGCGATCGTAACCGCTACAGGTGGACAGAATTTCCACTAATCGGGGTGGCACTAAAATCGCCAAGGACTGAATCCCCCGCTCCTTTAACACTGCACCATAGCGAATAAACTGCAACGTATCCCCCAAGCCCTGCTCCGCCACTAACAGCAGTGTGCCACGGTTCAAAGCTTCCTGAGCTATATCCTCAAAACACTCATCCCAGCGATCGACTCCGGGGGGAGGATTGAGGGGAATGGGGGTTTGTTTGCGAAAGCGATACTCATAGTACCACCAACCACTGTGGAACTGCCCGGCACTTAAGAGCAGTAGGGACAGGTTAAACTGGGCATCCCCGTGATCCGGTTGGAGGACGATCGCACGGTGGTAGCAATCACTGGCGGGGTTGAATTGCCCTTGGCGATGGTAGACATTCCCTAGGTTACTCCAAGCCGTAGCATCCTCAGGGTTGAAACTGAGTGCCTGTTCGTAAGCTTCGATCGCTGCGTTGTACTCCCCCACCTATCTGAGAGCATTGCCGAGGTTATTCCACCCGTCTGCCCCATCAGTTTTATGGCTGAGTGCCTGTCGGTAAGCGTCGATCGCCGCTGCAAAGTCTCCTATTTTTTGCAAGGCATTGCCGAGGTTGTAGTACCGATAGTACAGATCTGGGTTGGGTGGGGGAGTGGGAGAGTCTGGAGGCGGGGACTCCAGGGTTGACTCAGCTAGGGCTGGGACGAGGGGCGGCTGGTCGAGGAGGAGTTGTTGTTGAATTGCTTCACGGTAGCGATCGATCGCGGCTGGTAACTGTCCTGATTCCTCTAACAGCACGCCCAACTGATTTAAAGTATTGAAATAAAGGGGCGTTCCCCAAAACTCATGCTGACGATTTTCTAGGGCTGTAATCAATTTTTGGTACGTGTCGATCGCCGCTTCCGGTTGTTGGGATTGGGTCAAAACCTGGGCTAAATTACTCTGGGCTTCCAAAAAGTCCGGGCAAAATTCCAGAGATTGGCGGTAACACTGCTCCGCCTGAATCAGGTTTCCCCGTTGCTGTAGCAAAATACCCAAATTATTGAGCGCTAAATGGGACTGGGGCTTGAGTTTTAGCACCGCACGATAGGCCGCCATGGCCTCCCCTGGACGATTCATGCCTTGGAGAGCATTGCCCAAATTAAACCAGGCCTCAGGGTAATCATTTTTATAATGAAGGGCCCGTTCAAAGGCCTTAATAGCATCCCCAAAGCCCAAAGCGTTCCCACTGATGGAAAAGATTGCCCAAATTATTCCAAGCGTCGGGATAATTCTCCTGAAGAGCCAGGGCTTTTTGGTAACACTGCAACGCCTGATTCCAGTCCTTTTGCTGTTGCCAGGCAATCCCCAAACTATTGTAGGCCAAAGGATAGTCCGGCTTAAGCTCGATCGCCTTTTCCAGCAGTTCGATCGCCTCTGCATAGCGTCCCGTAGCCAGACACAGGGTTCCCAAATTGGCATATAACACGGGATTGGACTGATCCTCATCCAACACCGATCGATAGAGAGACTCAGCAGATCCCAGTTGGCCCTGAAGGTGAGCAACGATCGCCTGTTTGAGTAGATTTTGTAGCGTATTCAGCGATGTCATCGAAGCCCCCTGTAGCTAAACCTAGAATAGAATCTGTGGCGAGATCAGACCCCATTTGTACAGATTGTAGCTGAGACGATCGGAAAAGCCAAAATCTAAGCGCTGCATTAAGTCCTGAAGGGAAACCTGCTGTAGCTGAGACAACTCCACTAGGGCAGCCAGGCGATCGGCCTACAACTGTTCTAAACGATCGATCCCATGCTCAGAAGTCAGAACCTAAAGCATAGCGATCGACTACCGTGGGCAGAGGAAATACAGACGTATGAAAAGCACGGCATAACTGCCGATCGTCCTCGGTGATGTTGATATTGGTTCGCAAATAGTTGGCAATCCACTGACAACCATACTCTAGGTCATTGACCCGAAGGATTTCAGGTAGATTCCAGAGAACAATCACTTTATCCTCACCAACGGAGGCCAGGGTTTGCCCATCGGGACTGAAGGCTATGCTCCGAACCGCCGCAGTATGGCCCTTGAGAGTGGCCAGTAATTCTCCATTGAGTCGCCAGAGTTTCACCGTTTCATCCACACTACTGGTGGCAGCGATCGTTTCGCCGTTAACGGCCACTGGACTGAACCCCACGCCCCATACTGCTGCTTTGTGTCCCTTGAAGGTGGTCACTAACTCCCCCGTCTCAGTATGCCAGATTTTTGCGGTTTGGTCGCCACTACCCGCTAGTACATACTGCCCATCCGCACTGTAGCGCACTCGCCAGACCGCCGCATCGTAGGGTAGGGTGTGGAGTAGGTTACCCTGGGCACTCCAGATCTTCAGGGTTCCATCGTTCCCCGCTGTGGCAAACTGATGCCCCTGGGGGTTATAGTCCAGATCCCAAATCGGTGCATTATGCCCCTGCCACTGTTGCAGCAGTTCGCCCTTAGCATTCCAGCGGTACACAGAGCCTGCGGAGGTGGCGGCCACAATCTCCGTTCCATCGGGACTCCAATCTGCCCCCAATATGGAGCCAGCCTGGCCAGTGGTGATGGACTGAATGACTTCGCCGTTGAGGTGACGAATCGTAAGGGTCTGGTTAGCGCCAGCGGCAAGAAACTGAGGCTGGTGGGGATGGAGGGCTGTGGAAAAGATGGACTGATTGGTATCTTTTACTTGAATGGTCTGTTGCTGCAAATCCGTAAAAAAGAGATGGCTTTCTGCCCCGGAGGTGATCAAGGTTTGGCCATCTTGGGGGTATAACGCTGCCAGGGTAATACTTGCAACGCCATAGAGCGATCGGTAAAAGGGATTTTCTAGCTGCCAGAGCAGCACTTGGTTCTCACCGCCAGTGGAAGCCATCCAGTTACCATCGGGACTGATGGACAGGCTAAAGACCGTTGCTTGATGACCTTTGAAGGTTTTGAGGAGTAAGCCATCCTTTGTCCACTGGGACAGGGTTTTATCCACGCTGGTGGCCACAAAGGTTTGGCCATCAGGACTGAAGTGAACCCCCCAGATCCCCGCCGTATGATGCTCCAGGGTTTTTACTAACTCCCCCTCAGCAGTCCAGATCTTCAGGTTGGGATCGCCACTGCTGGTGATTAAGCGCTCTCCATCTGGACTAAATGCTAGACCATAGATGATCGTTTCATGGGCCGGAATGACCTCTAGTGTGCTGTGTTGGATGTCCCACAGGACTAGATTCCGCTCAAAGGAACCAAAGGCAAGACGTTCACCACTGGGGTGATAGGCGACGGAGGTGGCACCATTAGGAATGGGTAAAATCCTTCGCTCGATTAAACTCCCGTTGACATTCCACCGCTCCACAACGTTAGTTGCCCCCACAACCACGATCGTTGTACTATCGGGACTAAAATCAATATCCCAAATGGCTCGGATCTCCCCGGTGAGCGATCGTAAAAATTCACCCTCCTTCGTCCAGATCCGCACCTGGCCATCATCCCCTGCTGAGGCTAGGTATTGACCATCGGGACTAAATTGAATGGCTCGGACAGTGGCCGTATGACCCGTGAGGGTTTTCAGGGGAGTTCCATCCGGTTTCCACAGTCGCACAGTAGTATCCACTCCGGTGCTGGCTAGTACATCCCCCTGAGGGTGAATATCAACGGCCATGACGGATGCGGTGTGTCCTTCTAGACGGTTCAACTGATCAATGGACAACACCACTCGCTCCAGGATGGCATGGGCTTCCTGCTCCACAGCGGGATCTACCTGGTGCCAACGGGCCAGTAAGGTCTGTCCCCGCATACTGGCCAGGAGGGCATCAAAGGGCTGTTGAGACGCAAAGAGGGCCTGGGCGGTTTTCACCACTGCTTCCCCTTCCCGGAGTGCGGCCTGACGGTACTGGTTCCGGGCGATAAGCCCCAGACTGGAGGTGATCACCGTGGCAAGGGTGACAGCCCCCAGTAACCAGCGTTGTAGTCCTAAGCTACGCTGTTGCAACCTCAGGCGAGCTTCCACGGCCTGCACTCGTTCTGCTTCCACTTTGGCCAGGGCTTCCTGCTGCTCTAGGGTTTGGCTGGCAGTGAGGTAACGGTAGTCTAGTTCACTGAGGCGCTGGTATTTTGACCATTGCAGGGTTTCTTGAAGGGCAGCCCCCCGCAGGAGTCGAGACCAAGTGGATCCTACCTGAAAATAGTGAGAAAGGCTACAGCACGGGCCAGGCAAACCCAAAGGATCTGACATTTCAGACATTTTTCGGAGGCTCATTCACCGGGGATTTCATGTTATCGGTTATAAGCGATCGTTCTTTCTCCTAACCAATGGCCACATTTCCTAGTGATATGACAACGGTGAACCCTCAACCTAATGTGCAAGATCTGCAAGATGTGCAAGATCTGCCTGAACCCCTGCGTAGTGTCCACACCAATACCTTTGTGCAGGTGCTTAAGCATTGTGGTCTTTCCCTAGTGGTTTCTACTTATCAGGCAGGCAAGCTGATTGTGGTGCGGGCGGATGGGGATACCCTCAATACTCACTTTCGTGTTTTGCAAAAGCCCATGGGCATTGCCGCCACGGCCGATCGCTTAGCGGTGGGAACAGACACTTCTATCTGGGAGTTTCACAATATTCCTGACACTGCACCACGGCTAGAACCCAAGAGCAAACATGATGCTTGTTTTATGCCTCGACAGATTCACATTACCGGCGATATTGATATTCATGAAATGGCGTGGGCGGCGGAAGAACTCTGGTTTATTAATACTCGCTTTTCCTGTCTCTGTACCCTGGATAAAAACTATAGTTTTGTGCCCCGCTGGCGACCGCCCTTTATCAGTGCCTATGACCTGCGCGATCGCTGTCATTTGAATGGTTTAGCTATGCGAGACGATCAACCCCGCTATTTGACGATGCTGGGAGAGACGGACACTCCTTGGGGCTGGCGTACCAATAAAGCTTCCGGTGGTCTGTTAATGGACATTGAAAGCAACGACATTATGCTGCGGGGGCTGTCTATGCCCCATTCTCCTCGCTGGTATAACGATCGCTTGTGGGTACTGGAGTCCGGCAAAGGGAGTTTAGCTTACCTTGATCCGGAGTGTCACGAACTGGTGACGGTGGCGGAGTTACCTGGCTTTACCCGTGGGCTAGACTTCTGGGGGAACTTGGCGTTTATTGGTCTTTCTCAGATTCGGGAGTCTGCGGTGTTTAGCGGGCTGCCCATTACCCAAACCCTAACGGAGCGCATTTGTGGTGTGTGGGTGGTGAATATTCTCAATGGCGAAACCGTGGCTTTTCTCCAGTTTGAGGAAGCAGTGCAGGAAATCTTTGCGGTGTCTATTTTGCCAGGACTGCGCTTTCCAGAAGTGGTGGACTGGAATCCAGAACTGATGGGAGCGTCTTATGTACTACCGGACGAAGCGTTAGCCAATGCGGTGCAACCTGCGGGGGAGTGGGAGTTTGCAGAAGCCTACTTTCAGCAGGGTAATCAGTTGTACAGTGAGGGCAAGCGCACCGAAGCGATCGTTGCCTACCGTAAGTGTTTAGACCTTCAGCCCAGCTATCTTCCCGCTCGCTACAACATGGGGATCACCCTAGGGGATTTGCAACAGTACGATGCTGCCATTACAGAACTAACAGCAGTGGTGGATGCGGAAGCCCGTCATGCAGAGGCCTAGGATCGTGGATTAAATAAGAGGTAATTGTTCCCTTCAATCTGTAAGATAGGAA
>DALYGI010000035.1:14032-17776 GCA_031971595.1 Prochlorotrichaceae cyanobacterium CTOTU29312 | reverse complement strand
AACCACAAAGGCACAAAGAACACAAAGGCGTTCCTTCGGGGCTTCGGTGTCTTGGTCGTGAAATTCCAGGTTATAAAGTCCGCATTCCTAAGCCTGTCATGTCATTCTTCGAGTTCTCCAATTCCAACCCCAATTTCAATTTCAATTCCAATCCTTACCCCTTCATGGCTAAACCCACCAGCGAGTATAGTTGCACGGAATGTGGCGGGAAGTCCTATCAGTACTTTGGCAAATGTCCGTCCTGTGGGGCTTGGGGCAGTTTAGTGGAGCAAACCCTCTCTCCTGCGCCCAGTGCGGCCCGTCGAGGTGGGGCGGCAGTTAACCCTAGTTCTGGCTCTGGCTCTCCCCGATCGCCCCGGTTGTCCCGCCGTTTAGACCAAATTGCTGATTATCCCCAGCAACGCCTGCCCTCTGGTTATGGTGAACTCGATCGGGTTTTGGGGGGGGGCATTGTGCCGGGTTCATTGGTGTTAATTGGGGGGGATCCGGGCATTGGCAAATCGACCCTGCTGCTTCAGGTGGCCCGGCATCTGTCCTTACACTTTCCCCTGCTCTATGTCTGTGCGGAGGAGTCGGGGCAACAGGTGAAAATGCGCTGGCAGCGGCTCCAGGAAAACCCTCAGGAAGCGGATCAGGATCAGGACTTTCCCCCCCATCTGTATCTCCTGCCGGAGGTGGAACTGGAAAAAATTACGGTGGAACTGGAATCCCTCCACCCCACGATCGCGGTGATTGATAGTATTCAAGCGATTTACTTTGCCACCCTCAATTCGGCACCGGGTTCCGTGTCTCAGGTGCGGGAATGTACGTCGGCGCTGATGCGGTTGGCGAAACAAATGGAAATTGCCCTGCTCATTGTGGGGCATGTCACCAAAGAGGGGGCCATTGCGGGGCCCAAGGTGCTGGAGCATCTCGTGGATACGGTTTTATATTTTGAAGGCGATCGGTTTGCCAGTCATCGCCTCCTGCGATCGGTGAAAAATCGCTTTGGGGCCACCCACGAACTGGGAATTTTTGAAATGCAGGGTCAAGGCTTGGTGGAAGTGCCCAACCCCTCCGCCCTCTTTTTAGGGAATCGATCGGAAAGTGTACCGGGAACCGCCACGATCGTCGCCTGTGAGGGGACTCGTCCACTGCTCGTAGAATTACAGGCCTTGGTCAGTCCCACCAGTTACCCCTCCCCCAGACGATCGACCACGGGAATGGAATATAACCGCCTGCTGCAAATTTTGGCGGTGTTAGAAAAACGAGTGGGCTTTCCCCTCTCCAAATTTGATGCCTACGTGGCCTCCGCCGGAGGCTTAAGCGTGACGGAACCCGCAGCGGATTTAGGGGTGGCCCTGGCCATCGCCGCCAGCTTCCGCGAACGTACCGTCCCCCCCGATTTAGTGTTAATTGGTGAAGTGGGCTTAGGGGGACAAGTGCGGCCCGTGTCTCAGCTAGATCTACGGCTCAAGGAAGCGGCCAAACTAGGATTCCGCAAAGCGATCGTCCCCCAGGGGCAAGCAGTGGAAGGGGCCGTGACCCAACTGCTGACCATCCATCCCGTTGCCAGGGTGGTAGATGCCCTAAGTTTAGCCCTGCAAGCCCCGGAGGAAGGGAACTAGAGGTTGGAATCGGGTTCAACCCCCATCGATCGAAGTTGGGCCGCTAGGCGCTCTGCCCGGCGATCGGCTGCATCTGCCCGTAGGCGTTCTTCCTCTGCCCGCTGAGCTTCTTGCAGCGCAGATTCAGCCGGGATCGGCACTAAGACCCCCTCCGGTGTAAAGAACCGCAGTTTATGGTCGTGGGTTCCCAGATACAAGTCCAACGCTTCGCACCAGAGCAGACCGGCCTCGTTGGGTTCGATCGCTTCGTAGTGACCATCGACTAAATGAAACCCCTGAAAATCTTTGCCCGTGGGGGCAATCCAAAAATAGTAGGGGGTGCGCCAAATATCTTGATAAATCTGCTTTTTCAGCCCTTTGTCCATATCGGCGGTGGAGTCCGACAGCACCTCAATCACCACATTCGGATACTTGCCATCCTCTTCCCAGACCACCCAACTTTTGCGAGGGTAGCGTTTTGTATCTAGGACAACAAAAAAATCCGGCCCTCGGAAATACTCGGACTTGCGTTGCCGAGGGCTGTAGTAAACAGTTAAATTGCCCGCAGCAAAGAAGTCAGTCCGATCGCGCCACCACCACTCTAGGCTGGTGAGCAGGTACACTAATTGTTGAAGATGCTGGTAGGTTTCCAATTCCGGTTCATCACTGTATAAATCACCACTGGGAACAATAATATCTTTTGGCCATACAATTTGCTCAAAATCTTGTACCGCTGGGATCGTCATGGCGCTATCCTCACTAACCCATCCTTACTTGTGAATGCTCCTATGGTAAATGATGGCCAATCTTTTTGTACACTGGCATTCTCTGACCAACCAGAAAACAGTGGGGAAATCCCCTAGCATAGCCTTATAATCCTTATGTTCGATAAAACAAGATTAGCCCGGCAGTTTGGCCAGTCCGCAGCCTATTACCACCACCATGCCACGGTTCAACACTATGCAGCCGATCGTCTTTTAGGCTGGCTGACGGATTGCTCTATTCCCCTGGGAAAGGTTTTAGAAGTGGGGTGTGGTACGGGATTTTTAACGCAAGGGTTAGTGGATCTCCTGCCGGATCATGATCTGGAAATTTCCGATCTCTCGCCTGGAATTCTCAAGTTTTGTCAGGATCATTTAAGCCTAGATCGGTCTCAAGCTCAACGGGTAAAGTTTCTAGTTTTAGATGGAGAAAATCTAAAATATTCTAATCTTAAAAACGATCGTTATAGTCTGATTATGAGTAGCTTTGTATTGCAATGGTTTCAATCCCCCTCAGAAACGATCTACCACCTTTACCAGTGTTTGCAACCCGGAGGAGTCTTAATGCTAAGTTTTCCTAGTGACCATAGTTTCCCCGAACTCAAACAGTGTTGTAGCGATCGTCAAATTCCTTACCCCTTCAATCCGTTACCCAATTTTAAAACGATCGTGGAAATGCTGTATCAAAAAGGGTTATCCTGTGAATATCGCACAGAATGGTATAGTGAAACCTACCCAAACCTAAGGGCTGTTTTTGATCACTTAAAAAAGCTCGGAGCCGGACTGAGAACTGAGGGTATTCCCCTCTCTTACGCCCAAATGAAAACCTTATTAGAATCCGGTCAAAATAGGGAATCTAGGGTCAGCTATCATCTTGTTTTTCTCTTCATTTACGCCCCGTAAAAGTCCATGCTGAGGATTGAACTACGAGCCGCTAAAATCCCCTGGATTGGAACGATCGCCTACCATTACTGGTTTGTGGTAAGCCAAGACGATCGCCACGATCGCTGGGAAGTGTGGCAAAACAAAATCGTCAAATCGTACCATCCCAGCCATTTAAACTGGGGACATCTCCACTACAATTTAATGGATCCTCGCGCAGGGGTAGGCAATGGGGGCAGTTGGGTAGCCCATCAATGGCAAGGGGCAGAGGGGATCGGGTTAGTCCAACTCATTGAAGCGACCCCCCAAATCTATCCCTACGCCGATCGGTATTTGCTCTGGCCCGGCCCTAACAGCAATACCTACGTTCAATGGATCTTAAATCAAGCTTCATTAAAGACCAATTTGCAACCCTTTCAGCTATGCTGGCGAGGCTGGGGAAAAGATTTTATTTAAGCACTCATACTGTTTAACTATTATCCCTTACCCTATCTCAATTCTCAATTCTCAATTCT
>DALYGI010000035.1:0-13932 GCA_031971595.1 Prochlorotrichaceae cyanobacterium CTOTU29312 | reverse complement strand
TCATACTGTTTAACTATTATCCCTTACCCTATCTCAATTCTCAATTCTCAATTCTCAATTCTCAATTCTCAATTCTTAATTCTCAATTCTCAATTCTTAATTCTTAATTCTCAATTCCCAACCATAAACACGATCGTTAATCTGCATGTCATCGACTCCAAAAATATTGGCGATCGTCTCTCCTCTCCCCTTCAATATTTTAAATTTCCAGGTTTTGAAACTCAAGCCTTAGATATTCGCACCCTGCCCCCTGAAGGTTTGCAAGATGATTCTCTTCAGAATAGGGATCTTCAAAATACGCCCCTTCCAGATACGGCCCTTCACAATAGCCACATTATTGTCGGAGGCGGTGGCTTACTCTATAAGCGATTTCAATCCTGTTTTAAAACTCTTAGGGAATATAAAAAATCTGGACATATAGGAAAATTAATTGCCTGGGGAATGGGTCAACAAAGTTATAATTTAGGTAATCTAGATAATTTAGCTAAGTTTGAGTATAACAGCTATCTAGACTCATTTGACCTCAGTGGAATTCGAGACTATGGGCAAGCCCTCCCTTGGTTACCCTGTGCCAGTTGTATGCATCCCGCTTTCGATCGTCCCCGAAAGATTAAGCATGAACTTGTGGTTTTCTCCCATAAAAAATTCCAGATTAATATTCCTGGTTTACCCAGACTTACCAATGCGAACCACAGCTTTGAACAGGTTTTAGATTTCTTAGGCTCAGGGGAAACTATTATCACCAGTTCCTATCATGGGGCCTATTGGGGAATTTTGTTAGGGCGTAAGGTATTGGCTTTTCCTTTTAGCACTAAATTCTATACCTTCAAACATTTGCCTACCCTCTATCCATCTAAGAAATGGAAACAGGCAAGTTGGAAACTTTCGATCTTTAAGAAACAGATCTATCAACATTGGTATCAAAATAAGTTCTTTTGCGATTGTTTAGATTGGCAAACCTTACTCAAGGACTGTCAAGCCTATCCTGACAGTTTGGAAGAGTGCCGTCAACAAAATCAAAAGTTCTACGAGCAATGTCTGGAAATGCTACTCCCTAACCCCTCTAATCTCTGACTGCACTCGGAGTGGATAGCGCAGGGGCACCCTCCGCTAGGCTATGGGGATGGTTGGCCAAGCTCTCTAGCAACAGACCATATTCGATCGCTTCCACGAGGGCTTGATAGGAGGCTTGAATAATATTGGTGGAAACCCCTAGGGTGATCCAGCGTTGTTGCCCGTTGCTCACTTCAATGAGTACACGGGTACGGGCGGCGGTGCCGGTGGTGCCGTCCAAAATCCGCACTTTATAGTCCGTCAGATGGAATTGCTCGACCTGGGGATAGCCTTTGACGAGGGCTTTACGAAGGGCTGCATCCAATGCGGAAACAGGGCCGTTCCCTTCCCCGGCTTGCAAAACTTCTTCCCCGTTGACCTTCAGTTTGACCGTGGCCCAGGCATCCATCATGGCATTTGCTCCCCTGCGGTTCGTGTCTTCCGGGAGCGCCCCCTGAGCTAGACCGTGGCTTAGATTATGGCTCTGGGTATGGCTAATATTATGGGTGATGCAGTGAACCTGAAAATCCAACACCTCAAAAAAGTGGGGACGGTTGCCCATGGCTTCCCGCATCAATAGTTCAAAGCTGGCTTCCGCGCTTTCAAACTGATACCCTTCGTTTTCCAAGGTTTTAAGACGATCGAGGAGTTGACGACAGACGGGATCCTGTTTATCTAGCTGAATGCCCCAGGATTGGGCTTTGGCCAGAATATTACTGAGGCCAGCCTGATCGGAGACTACGATGCGTCGGGTATTCCCCACCTGCTCCGGGCTAATATGCTCATAGGTGAGGGGATTTTTGGCCACGGCGCTAACGTGGATGCCCCCTTTGTGGGCAAAGGCAGATAACCCCACATAGGCTGCGTGATCGTTGGGGGCAAGGTTGGCAATTTCACTGATCAGGCGACTGCTGGGGGTGAGGTGGGTCAGTTGCTCTGGGCTAAGGCAGCTAAAACCTAGTTTTAATTGCAAGTTTGGAATCAGGGAGCAGAGGTTGGCATTGCCACAGCGCTCTCCGTACCCGTTCATGGTTCCCTGTACCATCCGCGCCCCTTCCATCACCGCTGCGATCGCGTTGGCTACGGCGGTTTCCGAGTCGTTGTGGGTGTGGATTCCCAGTCCGGGGGTACTCAGGGGGGTGGCGATCGTGGGGATCTCTGGGGCGAAATGAAAGGCGTGATTCACCGCTGCAACGATCGTCCCTACTTCATGGGGTAACGTGCCCCCATTGGTATCACAGAGGACAATCCATTCTGCCCCCGCTTCCAGGGCTGCTGCCAGGGTTTTCAGGGCATAATCTGGGTTTTGTTTGTAGCCATCAAACCAATGCTCCGCGTCATAGATTACCCGCCGTTGTTGCGATCGAAGGTATTGGATACTATCCGCAATCATGGCTAAATTTTCATCCAGGCTGGTTTTCAGTCCCTCCGTCACATGGAGATCCCAGGACTTACCAAAAAGCGTTACCCAGGAGGTTCCCGCCGCTAAAATAGCCTGTAGAAGTTCATCCTCCGCCGCTGGGCGCTGGGGCCGACGGGTGGAGCAAAAGGACACCAACTGAGCATGGTTGAGGGGTTGTTGCTCCCGAATTTGCCAAAAAAACTGCACATCCTTCGGATTAGCTCCGGGCCACCCCCCCTCAATAAACGGCATTCCCAGGTGATCCAACTGGTGAGCAATGCGAATTTTATCTTCTAGGGACAGGGACAAACCTTCGCGCTGGGCACCATCTCGCAGGGTGGTGTCATAGATCCAGACGGGAGTACGGGCGGGAGTTTCAACCATAATTGCAGTGAGTGCCGTCAGAGTGCAGTCATGAGTAAGGATCTCTCATTCTACAACGGTTCCGTATTCCGTGGGATCGGGGTCTAGGCGCTTAGTCCTTGGGAGATCCACCGGATCCATGCCCAGACCTGTATCTTTACCGCAAGGGGCGGAGTCCATTTCCCAGGACACCCATCACTCATCCCCAGGGACTTCTAGAGGGCTGCCACCTGAATTTCCACTTCCGCAGACACTTCCGGGTGAAGTTTAACCTGTACTTTGTAAAAACCAAGCTTGTGAATATCCGGTACCGTGATGTCGCGGCGATCGATTTCCTGCTTGGTTGCGGCCAAAATCGCTTCCGCTACGTCCCCATTGGTCACCGTTCCAAAAATAGCCTCTTCTTCCCCAACCTGCTTCTTGATCACAAACCGCCCGATCGTTTGTAAAGCAGTCTTCTGAGCATCGGCCTGACGCTTCAGTTCCACAATACGTTCCTGTTCTTTGGCACGGCGGTGCTCCACCTGCTTGAGAATACCGGGAGTAACGGGGACGGCCTTACCTTGGGGATAGAGGTAGTTCCGAGCATAACCGGGGGCAACCTCCACAAGGTCACCATTTTTGCCGAGTTTACGAATATCTTCGTTAAGGACAACCTGAATGCGCTTAGCCATTGCTGCTATTTCATCTACTAGAGTTTTTTGCCAGAGGTTCACTATATCATCGAATTTCCCCCCTGGGGAGGGGGTTGGGGGTGGGTTGATTAGGGCACGGGCTCGGAATTCCCCTTAAACAGTTGATAGAACACGGAAGGACTCACGCCCACATAGCGAACCACCAACACACTTAACCAAACGTTCCAGATCATCATGGTAAAGGCAGTGGTCATGGCTGCCCCCACCGCCCCAATTAACGGAATCGCAAAACCATTCAAAACCAAATTGGTGAGGGCCGCACTGCCAAAAACCACCACGGATTTATTTTGATGGCCGGTCATCGCCATCAGATAGCCCACGGAGCCACAAAGGGCGCTCACCAACTGCCCTAAAACCAGAATTTTTAACGACCAGGTTCCCGCCACAAAGGAGGGCCCAAACCAGCCCATGATCGGAGCGGCAAAGGTTAATAAAATTAAGGCAATGACCAAGGACGGCCAGAAAATCCACAGGGTGACGGCGGCAACTAACTCTTGTAAGCCTTTAAAGTCATCCTGGGTATAGAGCATGGTAAAGGCGGGTGCCGCCACCATATTGATGGTTTGTAACACCACCGCTACCCACATGGCCGTTTTGACCGCTGCCCCATAAATCCCGGCCTGTTCAGGCCCAAGGATTGAGCCCACCATGACAATATCCGTCTGTTGTAAAACAATGACAAAGGCATTTTGCAGCAGTAGCACCAGGGCCACCTTAATCCATTCCCGATGGGCATAGACCGGGGTTTCCGGCAAAACTTCCTGATCTAGCTTTTGCCCCAAGAGCCACAACTGCCAGATAATCACCGCAAATAACAGAGCCGTTGCCGACCCTACCAGGGGGAAACTAGCCACTTCGTGCTGTTCTTGCAATAAAAAGAACCCCGCCCCCAGCACTAAAACCGGCCAAATGATTTGGGAAGGGGCATAGGCCAGGGTCACATCATCTAAAGCGCGGGCGGTTTCCAGTTGCAAGTTCATCAGGGCTTGCAGGGGAATGAGCCAAATGCCCACTAGCAAGGGTTTGGCATAGATAAAACTGTAATAGTGATCCAAAATTAGAACCACGATCGTTCCCAACAGGGCCACCACCATCCCCGCCGCCACCGTTGTCCACCAACTACCTCGGATAATCCCCCGCAAGAGCCCCCAAGCCTGTTTCACCCGATATTGAGAGACAAAGCGCAAAACCGTTCGGGGCAACCCCAACCCCGCCACCGTTGCCAGGAGTAGCGTCCACGACAAGACATATTCATAAATGCCGTATTCCGTATCGCCCATCCACCGGGCCAGGTAGACGCGAGAAAGGTACACCAGTACCAATCCAAGCCCTTGGATAAGGATAGCAACCCCGGTATCTTTAGCCAGGGATTGAAAGCGGATTGACCCGGAGGTGGTATTCGAGAGGAACGCTTTTGTCATGGAAGTTAAGAAAGGGAAGGCGAACACAGGCCATCTCTGGGCGGATCCAGTGAGAGATTACCAGGGACATCGATCGAGCTAGGCTGAACGCTTAGGGGGGACGGGAGCGATCGAGATAGAAACGATCGAGATAGAACCGATCGAAGTGGAAACGATCGAGGTAGGGTCATCCTGAAAAGGCGGGGGTACTGCGACCATTCGCAGCAAAACCACAGGTACAGATTTTTTCTCTTTCCCTATTATTGTTGAAGATCTGGCGAAAAGGGAGAATCCATAAAGTTCATAGTTTTGAGTGTTGAGTTTTGAGTTACGGACTGGGAGATAGGGAAGTTAAAAACGAGTGGCTAGTGGCTAGGACATTGATCAGATCACTCCAGCCCTATTCCCTATTCCCTATTCCCTGTAAACTGCTCCTAGAGCAATCTCGAAATCGCAGATTGAGCAAATTGGGGTGTCAGATGACTGGATCACTGAATGGATCACAATCTCCCTACGGGGGAGTGCCGGATGGTCAGGAAGGGTTGATTCTGCAACGGGGTGGGGAAGAATTATTACTCACGAAGCGGCTCGATCGTTTTTTGGTGCGTTTGAGCGATCGTTCCCTTGTGCCGGAACAAGTGCCAGCGGTGGCCGGTTGGGGACGGGGGATGCCTATTGAGGGGACTATTGATGGGACTCCTTTATATTGTATTCGCCGTAATAGCAGTCATCCCAACGACCACCTCGCTGAGGGTGCGACGATCGCCCAAAATAGCCTGGATGAAGTGATGATCCAGGTTCGGCAATGCCCTGAGGTACTCTATGCGTCTCACGTTTATGGCGTGGTGGGGGATCCAGAAACGGAGGTTTACATTGGGGATGAGGTGACGATCGCTTTTGAGCGGACGGTGACCCGTGCCCGGATCCAAACCCTGACCACTGGAGTGGGCTTGGCCCTGGGTTCTCCTGTGCGGGGGCTGGAGAATACCTGGATTACCCAACTCACCCCCCTGGCGCGGGAAAATCCCATTAAACTGGCGAATCGCCTGATGACCCTGCCGGAGGTACTGCTGGCGGAAGCGAATGTAATCCTCCGTAGGGCGGCTTTTTATGCCCCGAAGGATAATCTGTATCGCCACCAGTGGTACCTCAATAAAACCTATGCTCAGACCCAAGCCCCAGAGCCGATCGTGGATATTGATGTGGAGCGGGCTTGGGATATTACCCGTGGGGAACGGACGATCGTGATTGCGGTGGCAGATGAGGGCATTGACTTAAACCACCCAGATTTTCAGGGGATCGGTAAGCTCATTGCTCCACGGGATCTGCGAAGCCAGGATTTTTTGCCCCTGCCGGAAACCACCCAGGAAAACCACGGGACGGCGGTGGCGGGGGTTGCCCTAGCGGAGGAAAATGGCAGCGGCATTGTGGGGGTCGCGCCAGGGTGTGCGCTCTTGCCCATCCGTACCACGGGCTACCTAGACGATCGTTCGGTTGAGGAGATTTTTTACTGGGCTGTGGATCAGGGGGCAGCGGTAATCTGTTGCAGTTGGGGGGCCGGATCTGTGCATTTTCCCCTCTCCCTACGCCAGCAGGCCGCCCTCAGCTACGCCGCCCGATCGGGACGGGGAGGCAAGGGCTGTGCCCTTATTTTTGCGGCGGGGAATTTCAACCCTCCAGTGAATGCCACTATCCCGGAACAGGGCTGGCCCCGGAATTTACTCAGCGGTGCGACCCACTGGCTCAATGGCTTTGCGGCCCACCCGGACACGATCGCTGTGGCGGCTTGCACGAGCCGAGGTCAAAAAGCAGCCTACAGTAATTGGGGTAATGAGATTTTTATTGCAGCCCCCAGTAGCAACGGCATTCCGGCGATCGTCCTCACGGAAACGGGACTAATCCCCACTGCACCGGAAATTAAAACCCCTCTGACGGGTTTAGGGGTGTGGAGTAGCGATCGGACAGGGGATGCAGGCTACGATGCGGGGGATTTTACCGCCACCTTTGGGGGCACCTCTAGCGCCGCTCCCGTGGTGGCCGGAGTGGTGGGCTTAATGCTCTCCATCAACCCAGCCCTGACCCTAGCGGAAGTGAAGGAGATTTTGCGCCAGACCGCAGAAAAGCGAGTGGATCCCAATCCCGATCCTCAATTGGGGCTGCGGTTAGGCAGTTATGAGCGTAACGGCCACTCCCCCTGGTTTGGCTATGGGCAAATTAACGCCTACAAAGCCGTGCAAGCCGCCCTCGATCGCAAACCCAAACTCACCCTCTCCTCTGCCAAACCGCCGGAAACTCTCAACCTGTCCTTCAACCCAGAGAAACCCCTGCCCCTTCCCGACAACGATCGCCTGGTACAAACCCTCACGGTGATGCCCTCCCGTTTACTGCTAGGAATCGAGATTAGGGTGGAACTAGAGCATGAGTTTTTGGGGGATGTGGAGATGAGTATCCAATCGCCACGAGGGGAAGTAGTACTCCTGCAACCCCGCACCCTAGGGCGACAAACCCGCTTAGAAACCACCTATTCCCTACGAACCACTCCAGGACTAGAGCGCCTGCTGAAAACCAACGCCCAAGGGGATTGGCAGCTTCAGATTAACGATCGGGCTCCAGGCTGTAGCGGCATCTTAAAACACTGGGGCTTGGGGTTAACACTGGGATAATCGCAAGATTCCTTTGTGTTCTCTGTGCCTCTGTGGTTTAATCCTGAACTTTCCAGTTTACTTAATTCACGATCCCTATCGTTAAAACATCCTATGAATATTCCCCTGCCCTTAACCGATCCGGTTTATCTTTTTTGCGTCATTTTGCTCTGTTTGGGGTTAGCCCCGTGGATTGCCGCTAAAACTAAGTTACCCGCCTTAGTCATTTTAATGTTGATGGGAGCTTTGCTCAGTCCTAACCTTCTGGGTATTTTAGAACGAAATCCGGCCATTCAACTCCTAGAAAGAATTGGTCTGCTCTGCATTATGCTCCTAGCCGGGGTTCAGATGAATTTAACTGATTTAAGAAGAGTTGGATCCCGTGCCCTCATCTTTGGACTCTTGACCTTTACCATTCCTTTGAGCATCGGAATCCTCTTAGGCTATCTATTAAAATATTCACTCTTAAGCAGTTTATTACTGGGCATCCTATTTTCTCCCCATGTGCTTATTTCCTATCCCATTGTGATGCGTTGGGAGATTGTGGAGCGGGAAGCCATCAGTGTAGCGATCGGCGGAACCGTAGTGACTTCAATTTTGACCTTATCGGGCTTAGCGATCGTTCAATCCTTAGTTAAAGGTGAAATGAACAGTGGCATATTTCTGAAACTCGGCATGGGTTTACCCCTGATTATTCTTCTTAGTTTTTGGCTAGTGGATCAACTGGGAAAAATAATTTTAACCCCAGAATTTGAGTCCCCTAGTGGACAATTCGCCTTTATCTTCGCAACCTTATTTGTTATTTCCTCCGTGACCCTGCTCCTCGGCTTAGACTCGATCGTTGGGGCATTCATTGCCGGTTTAGCCCTGAATCGCAGCCTGAGTCGCTACAAAGAAGCCTTTCAACAGGTTGAATTTATCAGCGTCAATCTTTTTATTCCCTGCTTTCTCTTATCCGTTGGCCTGTTAGCCAACCCTAAAATTTTAATTCAATATCCTGAAAACCTAGGACTAGCCGCCTTAGTCATTTTAGGAGCCGTAGGATCTAAATTTGCTGCCGCCTGGCTGAGTGGTTTATCCTTCCGCTATTCATTGCCCGAAGTAATGATTATGACCGGACTTACCATGTCCCGCGCAGCCCTCGTCTTAGTCATCGCCCTCTACGGCAAAGAAGCCATTTTACCCGGCACCAATCCCCCCATTCCCCTCGTCAGTGAAGGACTATTTAACGCGATCGTTGTTTACATCATCGGAACCTGTTTTGTAGGGCCCCTGATCACCAATCGCTTTGCCAAACACCTAGCAACAGACACCCACTCCCCAACCATCCTATAAATAGCCAACTCATCCCATTCCTATCCCCTATCACCTACTCCCCTATTTCCCATCCCCTACTCCCCATTCTCTATAACCTATTCCCCATTCCCTATTCCCCTACTCTCCATTCCCTATTCCCCATTCCCTATTCCCCATTCCCCATTCCCCATTCCCTATTCCCCATTCCCTATTCCCTAACCCCTATTCCCTAACCCCTAACCCCTATTCCCTAACCCCTAACCCCTAACCTACTCAATCCCGATCGCCTTTAACACCCGACGCAACACCCCATTAATTAACCGTCGGCTTTCCTCATCGCTGTAGCGTTTAGCCAGTTCCACCGCCTGACTAATAGCAATGGGATGGGGAACCCCCAATAAAGTCATTTCCGCTAGGGCAATGCGTAAAATATCCTGATCAATGTGGGGCAAACGATCGAGTTGCCAATCCACCATAGATTCATTCAAAATTTCATCTAATTTCGCTCGATTACGCTGCACCTGTTCACTAATTTTTAAGGCATAATCCCGCACCTCCGCCTGATTGGCCATCTGCAAAAGTTGGGGGAGTTCCAGCGCAATACTTAAATGATTAATCGCCTTTTCAGTGAGATCGATCGCCTCCCGCACCATAGCCCTAGCACTGGGTAACCCATTAGCACGAATTTCGCTATCCACCAACCGCTTATCCCCCTGTTGCAACTCCGTAATGGCCGTTTCCAGGGTTTCTTGAGCCTCCGTGGTCAGCGTATTCACAGCCCCCGCCAAAATTTGGGAAAAATCCGAAACGTCTTTAAACTCCGCAGTGGCGGAAATTTGCCCCAAAGTTAGGAGGGCCAGTTCACGAGCAAGGCGCTGGGGTTGCATTAGGTTTTATTCTCAAGATGGAGGGAGGGCTGAATCAGAGGCAAAATGGCCTCCGGCGAAGGGGATTTTACCTCATTGCGATCGTCTTGAGGGGATGGAGTGAGGGAACTGGGGGAAACAATGCCTCCAGAAATGAGAATTTTAAAAGCATCTTCCACGGACAGTTGCAAATCAATCACCTCCGCTTCCGGCACCAAGGCATACCAGCCCGTCGTGGGGTTGGGGGTCGTGGGGATAAACACATTGAGCAGAGGTTGCTCTAAATGCTGCTGAAGGCTTGGCCCCGCCGATCCTGTCACAAAAGCCAGAGCCCAAATTCCCGATCGAGGATATTCCAGCAGCACCACCCGCCGGAACCGCCCCTTACTATCCCGCAAAATCGTTTCTAATAATTGCTTCAACGTGCGGTAGATAGCCCCCGCCAAGGGAATCCCTTGCAGCACCCGTTCCCCCACTTCTAGCAGCCAACGGCCCACAATATTCCTGGCCATTAAACCAATGAGCAAAATAAACAGCAACGGGGCCGTTAAACCAATCATCAGGTTAAACAGATCCCCCAGCAGTGGGTTAATGTCTAGGAGGGGATTCAACTGGCGAGGAATGCGGGTCAAAAAAGTCACCGCCCACAGCGCGATCGTAGTGGTGAGCCAGATCGTTGTGGCCAGGGGAATGACAACCAAGAGCCCCGCAATCAAATCATTTTTTAAATCTTGTTTTAAGCGTTCAAACACAGAACCACTCGTTAGCTTTAGAATCGTGTAGCAGTCAGGACTAACAGCCCGATCGTTCATCCGCGAGGGGATGGAGAATCCAGGAAAGCAGAATCGGCCCGGATGATTGGGTGTACCGATTTCTTAAAAATTTTAACAAATATTTGTATTCTGTTTATAGTCTGTATTCGCTTTTCCCCCTCTCTACCCTGATTCCCTGCCCTAATTCTCTGATCCTGCCCTAGGGTATAGGCTCACCTTCCTTCAAATTTTCAAAGCCCTGCCAGAAATTCTTCGAGAAATTCCTCCCCTCACCTTCCTAGAACATCCCAATCTGTGTATAATGGGAATCCAGGTAAATCATGGCGAGCGTAGCCAAGTGGTTAAGGCAGTGGATTGTGGTTCCACCATGCGAGGGTTCGAATC
Organism: Prochlorotrichaceae cyanobacterium CTOTU29312; assembly: GCA_031971595.1. Taxonomy (GTDB): domain Bacteria; phylum Cyanobacteriota; class Cyanobacteriia; order Prochlorotrichales; family Prochlorotrichaceae; genus JBEAPM01. The sequence goes on along the minus strand of DALYGI010000035.1, from coordinate 3,058 downwards.
CCTTCGTTCGCCCTTCTTTTCGGTATTCTTCAGCGGTAGTCTGTAAGTCATCTTTCTTTCATAGTTTTAAACTTTAAACTTGAATCTCATGGGCAATGGGACAGCATGGCTAGTGGGGCTGGGGCTAAACCTAGTCCTTTGGGGCGTAGCTTCGATCGCTCCCAAAAAGTTACTCACCCCTGAAGGCTACTTTCATGCGGTCATACTGGGGGTACTGGTGTGGGGCTGTCTTCAGTGGCAGGGGTACCTGGTGGTGATGGTTTACTTCTTGCTAGGATCTGGGGTCACCCGTCTGGGCATGGCTCAAAAAGAAGCAGCAGGGATCGCGGAAAAACGATCGGGAATGCGCGGACCGGAAAATGTTTGGGGATCGGCCTTAACTGCGACGGTTTGTGCCTTGGCGGCCTGGGGGTTACAGCAGTTTTATCCTGGGGGGTCTAGCCTAGTGCCCCTTTTCATTTTGGGCTATGTGGCCAGCTTTGCCACCAAATTATCCGATACCACCGCCAGCGAAGTGGGGAAAGCCTACGGCCAGCGCACCTTTTTAATTACCACCTTTCAGCCCGTACCCAGGGGCACCGAAGGAGCCGTTAGTTTAGAAGGGACTTTGGCAGGGATAGGCGGTTCCTTAGTCATTGCGATCGGAGCTTGGGGGATTCAGTTGATTACCCCCTTCGGAATTTTAATTTGTGTCATAGCGGCCTTTGTGGCAACCAATGCGGAAAGTGTGATTGGAGCCACCTGGCAAAATGAGGTGGAGTGGTTAACCAATGAGCGGGTTAATATCATTAACACCACCATCGGAGCGATCGTAGCCATGATGCTGGGGGGCGTTTTACAATTTTTCTAGCCAACTACCACAGACTAGGCTCAAACTCTGGCTTATTGGTAATACTCATGGTCTCACCGGAGGGCTTCATGACCCATAATCCCGCATCAATTGCTTTTTGCTCCAAATCCGGATCGATCCTGATGCCCGCAACGGCCCCATAGAGCCGATAGGACTGATATTTTGGAAACACGGTCTTAAATTTTTGTAAGTTCTTCAAAAAGCGTTTAAGATCTCGCCCTTTGAGATTGGCCTTCACCTCGATCGCAACCACTTCCACCGTATTCTCTGCTAGCAGATCAACCTCCATAGAGCCGTCTTCTAGTACCAGATTGGTAACCGTATGGTGAACTTGAATCCCCCTTTCCCGTAACAAGTTCACCGCCGCAGGACGTACTAACCCCTCTACCAATTCTCCCCAACGATTGGAAATGCCTCCCACCTGTTTATTCGTTTTGGCTACGATCTCACGAAGCTCCTGGTGGCGACGATCGGTTTCGGCGCGAGATGCTGCAAGTTCTTGTTGAAATTTGGCATGAGATTCTGCCAACTCCCGATTGAACTGATCCGCCCGACGATCGTTTTCGGCAGCACGACGCTCGTTTTCGGCGATCCGACGATCGTTTTCGGCAGCACGACGCTCGTTTTCGGCGATCCGACGATCGTTTTCGGCAGCACGACGCTCGTTTTCGGCAGCCCGACGCTCATTTTCAGTAGCCCGACGATCGTTCTCTGCGGCCAGGCGATCGGTTTCGGCGGCCCGACGATCGGTTTCGGCTTGGAAATGTTGAAAGAGCTTATAAAAATCTTCGAGGGTGATGGAATCAGACATAAGTGTTGTCACCGTAAAGAAAAGGGTTAACTTCTTTTGTTTCACAACCGCTTTCGGAGGGCTGTAGTCTAAGATTTTACAAGTTTATCCAGGGAGTCTAGAGCTAGGGCTGCGATCGTTTTGAGGGGTTCCCAATTGCCAGACTCCAGACAGGATTCATAGAGTTGCCATAACTTCCGTCCATCTGCCTGAACTAACTCCGCATATCGCCCAAGATTAAACCCTAACTGGGCATACAACACCGCTTCAGACCGATCAGGTGGGGTCGATCCTTCTAGCATGGCGGAAAATCTCAGAACTTGCTCTAAGGTGTGTTTGATGGCGGAATCCTGCGGGGACATAGCAATCACCAGTTCACAAGTTAAAGGACGTTAGCTGACGTTAGCCATGTACCACTGTACGCTAATCTTTAACCTTTAATCTTTAACCTTATTTAAGCCATTTAATCCCGGCTGAACCTGGGAAACCACTAAGGGCACTAACCCCGTAATACATTGAAACTGTAAATCGCTCACCCTACTGCACCAATCTCCCCGATCCCACTGCCTCAATAGATGTTGAACTTCCTCAAGGAACGGAACCCCACGGGGCAACGGCGGTAAGTGCCAATGCTGCACCAACACTTCGATCAACGCCAGTTCCACCCATCCCTGGGCATAACGCTGCAAAAGCTCACACAAGTAAAGCTGAAAGGCATCCCGATCGTTCCCTTCCAGAGCATAACTGGTAGTGATATAATTGACTCGCTCTCGGTTGATCCGATCTTGAAGCTGCATAGCCCCTCATTCACAGGTTCCGTCAGTACTTGTATATTAGTCCGATGCATACTATTGTACTTGCCCATAGCACAAAGCTCTGATGGGAAACCCTATTGTTACAAAAAATTAACAATTAAATTCGATTTTTTCCATAAACGAGGATCAAGCCAGGCCTATGTTGCCCCGGGAGGACTTACTAAAAAATGCGGAGCATCGAGAAACCTTAGCCCGTGTCTTGGATGCGGCGGATCAGGCCCTAAAAACCTGGGAGATGGTTACCACTGATTTTCTGTCCCCTCCAGAGTTGGCGGAGTCTCAAAGCCTGTTGCAGCGGCTCACGGAGGTTACGGCGATCGCAGCGGGGGGGTATCCCCAAGCAGAACGTCAGCGTTTAGGCATTTTCCGGGCGGAATTGTCCTTCGAGGCCAGTGCGGTTCCCCTCGTCTTGTTGGACATTAGCGGTAATTTTTTATTTGTTCCCGCCAGTCACCGCGTCTTTTTGGGGGCCTTACTGGGGACGGGCCTGGTGCGAAGTAAGGTGGGTGATTTAATTTTGCTGGGAGATCGGGGAGCCCAGGCGATCGTGGTGCCGGAGTTGGTGGAATTTTTGGAACTTCAGTTAACCCAAGTCCGCTCTGT
>DALYGI010000034.1:12091-17807 GCA_031971595.1 Prochlorotrichaceae cyanobacterium CTOTU29312 | reverse complement strand
GGAAGCTAAAGCTATCGTGGAGATAGCCGGGGGTAAGGTCACCAGCAGTGTGAGCAAAAAAACAGACTACGTTTTAGTGGGGGCGGAGGCTGTTTCTAATCTAGCGATGGCTGAATCCTTGGGGATTCCTCTGCTCTCGGAACCGGAATTGTTAGCGTTGATTCAGAAGAACGATCGGTAATATGTACCTAGGCTAGAGCCTCATTTAACGCTAAAGTGAACGAAGGCCACCTCTTCTGATCTGGCCCTGATCTTCACTTTTCTCCCTGAATGAATACAGCGACTTTACCCACCCTTACACCCACACCTGCAAGTACAGCCAACAGTGCGGTGCTGAATCCCTCTGGGGATAGCTCACCCCTCACCCTCAGAGCGATCGTTCAGTCCCTGCCGAAAACCATTTTCCTAAAGGATAGGGTCAAAGCTTGGTCTCAACTGGGTCTTAGCCTTTTGATGGCCGGGCTTGGTTATGTGGGTCTGGCTTTAGCTCCCTGGTATCTGTTACCGATCGTCTGGGTCTTCACCGGCACTGCCCTGACGGGGTGGTTTGTGGTGGGCCACGATTGCGGTCACCGTTCCTTTTCTAACCGGAAATGGGTTAATAATTGGGTTGGACATTTCATGTTTCTGCCCTTGTTGTATCCCTTTCACAGTTGGCGGATTGGGCACAACCATCATCACCGCTATACAAACCATTTAACCGAAGATAATGCCTGGGCTCCCTTCACCCCTGAATTTTATAGCAGTCTGCCCCCCATTCTCCAAAAAGGCTATCAATTGCTGCGGGGTAAACTTTGGTTTTTTGCCTCGATCGTCCATTGGCTGCAAATGCATTTTTCCTGGTGGACTTTTAAGCCTGAAGAACAAAAGTGCGTCAGACGATCGGTTTTATTAGTAGTTTTTGCAGCCTTAATTGGGTTTCCTTTATTGTTTGCCACCGTTGGGGTGTGGGGATGGGTCAAGTTTTGGTTAATGCCTTGGTTGGTCTATCACTTTTGGATGAGTACCTTTACCTTAGTGCATCATACGGATACCAATATTCCCTTTAAGCCCGGTGATACATGGAACGAAGCGGAAGCGCAACTAGAGGGCACAATCCATTGTGAATATCCGGTATGGGTGGAATTGCTTTGTCATCATATTAATGTCCATGTTCCCCATCATATTTCCACTGCCATCCCCTCCTATAATCTCCGGGAAGCCTACGGAATTATTAAGGATAAATGGGGCGATCGGTGTCAAGAACGGCGTTTTTCCTGGGAACTGATGAAGCGAATTACTGAGGAGTGTCATCTTTATGATGAGGTGAATTTCTATCAGTCATTCCAGACCTATCACCAGTCAAATTAACCATACCAGTCATATAATAGGCACAACAGGGAGTCCAATTCAACCAACTCCTTGTTGGCTTTCTTAGATGAAAATGGATTCGAGGAGATTGTAAAAAATCCTGTAGAATTCTTTTTATTGATTACTCCCAATCTTCGTATTTCAAGCCATCGACACGACTAAATTCACGGGTGTTGTGGGTTACTAAAGTTAGGTCATAGGCTAGTGCGATAGCTGCAATAAGAAAATCATTCGAGCCAATGGGAGTTCCTAATGTAGTCAGTTGACAACGAATTTTACCTGCAAATTTAGCACATAAATCATTAAATGAAAGACTTTCAAATTGTTGAAAAAATTGCTCTAGTTTTTCGAGATTTTGTAATCGTTTTGAGCTTTTATTTGCACCATAATAAAGCTCTGATTTTACGATAGAACATAGCTTAAAGTTTGTGGATGGGCGGACTGCAAATTTTTGAATAAACTCTAAACTGCCATCCTTGTTGAGAAGACGAATACAAACATTAGTATCTAGTAAGTACATGGCACCTATACCTCCTCTCCAAATGTAAGCTCTTCTCGGATCTCAAAAGGAAGTTGTGGACATCTTTCTAGGGGTTCACCTTCCCAACTACCAATGACATTTTCAAAAAAACCTGGGTTCCACCCCAATGATTCAGGTGTATTTACCTGTTGTATCTCTTCAGGAAGAGTAATCGGCTGAAAAACAACTAAAATTTCAAAGTTTTGGTTTTTGAAGTTGTCAGGAAATTGTATCCGCAGAATACCATCATCACCAATTCTAGATTTAAGCTTAATACTTTCCATTTTACCCTCCGGGTGTAAACGTTTCAAACTGCACCGTAACGATCGTCCCTCCATGTAGTTCGCTCCTCATATCGATCGTTCCGTGATATAACTTCACCAAATGTTGAGCGATCGCTAGCCCTAAGCCACAGCCCTGTTGTTCATAAATTCTACGCTCAAACTGCACGTATGCCCTCACTTGGCTAATTTGCTCTTGGGTCATCCCTCGCCCCTGATCTTCAACCCAGAGAACAACCTGATTCCCCTTTTCTTGAGCGGTAATTTTAACCGGGGTTCCAGGCTTAGAAAACTTAAAGGCATTGTCGGCTAATTCCACTAAAATTTTGCAAAATTGACTTTCAGGTACTTTGACCAATACGCATGGACAATCAATTACTAAATCTTGACTGCGATGATACTGTTTGGCAACCTGTGAGAGGGGAATTTCGATCGCTTCAAGACTAGTCTTAGAAAAAACTAGCGATGAGTTAAGATCTAACCGATTAACCCGTAATTCTAGCTCCGCATAGAGCAGAAAATTTTGAATCAGACGATGTAAACGTTGGCTAGAAGCCTGGACAACCTTCAGCAGTTCAATAATTTCTTCCTGGTTAAAATAGGCATAGCGAGACAGTAAAAAATCAATGGAGCTAATAATTCCATTTAAAGGGGTATTTAGTTCATGGGGTAAAGTTCGGCTCAGTTGGGCACAAAATTGATCCAATTCTTCCTGGTGTTGTTGTACTGAAATAGCGCTTTTTTTCAACCTGGATTCCACTGCGCTCAGTAATTCTTCTGGGGTAAAGGGTTTGGTAATATAATCATCCGCTCCCATATTCATTGCCTGACGGTGATCGAGACGATCGGCCCGGGCAGTGAGGAAAATAACGGGAGTTAATTGGGTAACCGCATGGGTACGGAGTGCCTCTAGTAACTGATAGCCATCCATCTGGGGCATTCCCACATCAGATACGATTAGATCCGGCTTCTCCTGAAGAGCGATCGTTAAAGCCTCTTCTCCATTTTCCGCTAAGAAAACCTCATAGTTAGAAAACTCTAGAATTTGCTGAAGATTTTGGCGGATATGGTATTCATCTTCAACAACCAAAATATGCTTCATAGATCTTTCCCTTAGCTAGAGATTTTTAAGATACAAGATTGGGTTTTATTTAATTCGCATCCCTGGAATTAGACTGAAAACGAGACTGCTCTTGGAAATAGGTTTCACCCCAGTCCTGTCCCCCCGCTGTAATCGGTTCATACCGAGGCATACCCATTACCCAAAAAACAGATGTATTACCATTGTCTAAGGGATCTGAGCTTGCCAAAAAACCTGAATCTTTTTGCTCACTCACAACCCAAATTTTACCCGTCTCATCCGTTAACTCGTAGGCAACTCCGGTTAAAAAAGGCGCAACCTGAGTAATCCTTCCCTGAAGAACTAGATGTGTCCCCGTCTGATTTTCCGGTGACAAAGAGGATTGAGGAGGCTCTAGTATACTTTGAATGGAAACTCGTTCCCGTTCCAATTTTTTTTGGTCTGGGGCGCTAACCGTTTGTCCCTGGGCCAGGGACACATCCTTAAGATTCAACGCAGACTGAGGCAGGCTTTGGCAAGCCCCCAAAAGCCCCATACTCCCCACCAGAGCGATCGTTTTGAGTTGAGAGAACCAGGCAATGGCACGCATAATCATCAAGTCCGCAGAATCAAGAGTTGCTAGGCATCAGGAACGGAGTCCATGGAATCAAGTCCCTAGAATCAAGTCCCTAGAATCAAGCCAATAGAAACAAGCCAATAGAATCATCCTACAGAGTTATCCCGGTTTTTGTGAGGGGGGATCGCCCCTCAGATCTAGGGCAGATCTAGGGCAAATCTAGGGGAGGATCTGGGCAGAGCCAGATCGAACGGTAAAGGTAAATTCAATGTGCAAAGCATCCCGGTGATACCCCTCCGGCAAAGGCTCAAAGCCCCCAGCAGCCTGTTGGACAGCACTCAGGGCCGCCTGATCCAGGGCAGACTGTCCCGAACTCTGGGCAATGTTCAGATTCTGCAATGCGCCATTTTTGAGGATGGAGAAATGCAGCACCACCTGGGAATAGGAACTATCTGTGTTGGGGCTCCAAGCTCCTTCCACCCTGGACTTCAGCCGGGACAGATAGGGCCCCAAATTAACATCTTGCCGCGCATTCGTCCCCTCACCCGTGCCAGAGCGATCGTTTTTTGTAGCGTAGAGGGAAGGGGATTGGGAATCTAACCCGACCTGGCCACCGCCCCCCAGAGCAGCCGCCCCCGATGAGCGTTGAGGATTAGCCACGGGAGTAGCGCGAGGTAAGACAGAATTGGCATTAGAAGATGGGGCCACCAGTCCATCGGAATCCAGGGGGGGAAGGTCTAGAGCTTCCTCTGCTGCGGCTTTTTGGGCAGAAGACTGAGCCACTGGACGAGGATTGGTTGGACGAGCATCCGCAGGGGTGTTTTCTGTGGGGTTCACCTCGTTAAATTGGTCAACTGGAGAAGACTGATCCGGTCGGATTTGGGAGCGGGCGTAGGCGGCGGAATCTTCAAAACGTTGCGGTAACTCTTCTAAAGCAGGAGACGATCGCTCTGGAGAAGACTGATCCGATGCCGCCGAAGAATCCGAACTGAGATCCGACTGCGCCTGGCTATTGTAGAGAGCCACCCGATCCGTGTCTGGGGGAGGTTCCTGGGCCGCCTGTTGGGGATCTAACTCCACAAACTCAATGGGGATTTGTTTCTCACTGTTGGAAGCCGCTTTGCTGAGTAGCCACGGATCCCCCATAAATAAAAGTAATAACCCCTCATGGATCAGAATCGAAGCCGTCAGCAGCAGGGGCAAATAGCGATTCGAGTCAGCCCGATTGCGCCGCAATTCTAACGTAGACTCCGTTTGGGGCGGCAAGGTTTGGGGGTGCAAAGTTGTCATAGGATTGCCCACTCCGTTCCGATAAACACTAAGCTTGACCGTACCAGGAAGACAACGCCGCCTGATGGACTTGGATCAACGGGATCTGCTGAGTCCGAGCGATCGTAGCACAGTCCTCATATTCCGGTTGGACATTCAATTCACAGGACTGATCCGGATCTTGCCAAGCAACCTTAACCCGCACCGATCCATAGGGCGTATGGACAGGCTCTAACCGTCGCTGTAAAATCTGCCGTTCCTGCACCGATCGTCGAATCCCCAAGGTCGTAGTTTCCCGAAAAATTAAACTTTCACAAACTTCAACCCGGTCTAGATCACAAATTACAGTCAGTAAAATTCCAGGTCGGGACTTTTTCATCCCGATCGCCGTCGTAAACACATCCAAAGCCCCCTCAGCCAAAAGACGATCGAACAAATAGCCAATCACCTGAGGATTCAAATCATCAATTTGGGTCTGTAACTGAACAATAGTTCCGGGGAGGGAGTTTTGAGTTTTGAGTTTTGAGTTTTGAGTTTTGAGGGAGTTTTGAGTTTTAAGTTTTGAGTTTTGAGTTTTGAGTTCTGGGTTCCCCGACCCATCCAAAGACAGACCAGAAGACTCACTCTTCCCTGCTCCCTGTCCCCTATCCCCTATTCCC
>DALYGI010000034.1:0-11991 GCA_031971595.1 Prochlorotrichaceae cyanobacterium CTOTU29312 | reverse complement strand
ATTCCCTCTTCCCTCTTCCCCATTCCCCATTCCCCATTCCCTATTCCCTATTCCCTGTCCCCTGTCCCCTGTCCCCTCTACAGAATGCTCATGGTGATGATGATGGTGATGGTGATGGTGATGCCGATCGCCACTTCCCCCTTCAGAACCTTCTCCAATCCAGAGGCGTAGCACATTCGGGATAGGAAGATCATGGCTTCCCGCCCCTAGCCCCACCTTTTGTAGCCGCAGGGGGGGACAGCCCCCAAATTTCTTCGCCAGTGTCACCACGATCGCTGCTCCGGTAGGAGTTACCAACTCCCGATCGATGCCATTGCTATAAATAGGCACCTGTCCCATTTCCCAGAGTTCCAAAACCGCAGGCACCGGAACCGGTAAACGACCGTGGGCAGCCCTCACTGTTCCGCCCCCCGTGGGCAATGCGGAGCAGTATAGGGCTTCAACCCCCAGCCACTCTAACCCCAAACAAGTGCCCACAATATCCACTAAGGCATCCGTGGCCCCTACCTCATGAAAATGGACGGACTCCGGCGTAGCATTATGCACCGCCGCTTCCGCTACCGCTAACTTACGGAAAATCCCTAGACTCCACTCCTCCGCTTTTGACGGGAGTTTCGCCCCCCGAATCAAAGACTCGATCGTTCCCAGGTGCCGCACCGGAGGATTGGTCACATTCAAATTAACATGGAGCTTAGTAGCCGCAACACCGCACCGCTCAACGGTTTCCACCGTGAGGGTATATTCCTCCCCAATGCCCAACGGAGCCAAGGACTCCTGCAAATAGGTTAGGGGAACCCCCGCATTAATCAGGGCTCCCAAACACATATCCCCCGCAATACCAGTAGGACAGTCAAAATAGGCAATCTTCATAAGCATTCTTCACCGGGACTTTTCACGCCGTTCACGCTATCCCCTAGGGTACAGGGAAACTATCACCGGATCAGCATCCTTACCCCATCACCATGACCTACATCAACATCCCGATCGTTTCTTTTATAACCTCCACCCCATAGCGGATGTCTTCAGCGTCTACCGCCAGACTGGTCACCGCACGAATACGCTGTTCCCCCACCGGCAAAACCCGTACATTTTTTTCATGCAAAACTGCCGCTAGGCGACTGGCAGAAACGCTCTCCAAATTGAAATAAACCATATTGGTCTCCACCGCTTCGCACCGAATCCCCGGCACCCGACTCAGGCCGATCGCTAATTGTTGGGCATGATCATGATCCACCGCTAACCGTTGGCGATGGTGTTTTAAGCCATAGAGCGCCCCGGCTGCAATAATTCCCACCTGTCGCATCCCGCCCCCAAATTGCTTACGGAAACGGCGAGCCCGCTCCACAAAAGCTTGGCTACCTGCCAACACCGAGCCGATCGGAGCCCCCAGCCCCTTAGAAAAGCAAACGCTCACACTATCAAACCCTTGGGCATACTCCGACTCTGCAATCCCCGTAGCGATCGAGGCATTCCAGAGCCGGGCTCCATCTAAATGGGTATGAATGCCCACCTCCTGAGCTACCTGACACACTTGCCGTAGCTGCTCAATGGGCCAGATTGCCCCACCCCCTCGATTGTGGGTGTTCTCAGCACAGAGGAGGCGCGTCGGCGGAAAGTGGACATCCAGGGGACGCAACGCAGCCCGCACATCTTCCCCAGAGAAAATCCCTCTCGTTCCCGGTAAAACTCGACAGATGACACCGGACAGGGCCGCCGATCCCCCCGCTTCATACCAATAGATATGGGCATTGCCATCCAACAGAACCTCGTCCCCCGGCTGGGTGTGACAGCGGATGGCCAACTGGTTCGCCATTGTCCCGGAGGGCACAAACAGCGCCGCTTCCTTGCCCAGTAGATCTGCCGTGGCTTCTTCTAATGCTCTGACCGTGGGATCATCCCCAAACACATCATCCCCCACGATCGCCTCGGCCATCGCTTGACGCATGGCTGGCGTGGGCTGGGTAATCGTATCGCTCCGCAGATCTACAAGTCGTGTGTCCATAATGAATGTGTATATTTGTAAACTTCCTTAAAGCCATTGAAACAAAAGATCCCCCTGCCGGTAGAATAATGAGAAACCTTTTTAGATAAAGCCTTGGGGAGGATCAATGGATTTCATTACCGATTTGTTTAGTGGCTTGGCAGGGGTTAACTTTGAAGTCATTGCCCAGCTTACCGTATTAGCACTCATTGTTTTAGCCGGCCCGATCGTCATTGTTTTGTTGGCTGCTCAAGGGGGAGACCTCTAAACAAGGCAATCCTTCGCTTCAGCCGTTGCGTAACTTCAGTTTGGTTCTGTTGGTTTTGGTTTCGTAATTCTGGTTTTGTAGCTTTAGTTTTGTAGTTTTGGTTTTGTAATTTGCCTTTAGGGCGCGTCATCTCCAGATTCCGGCAGTTTCAGGAATCAGACGATCGCGCCCATTTTATTTGGTGATTATCGGTGATTTTTAGTGATTTTTGTGGTTTTTATGGGCAATGTCGCTCATTTCCTAGGTTCCGGGGGCATTCTGCGGTCAGAAAATGATGCCCATGGTACTATTGACACAACTTTATACAACTTTATGCGTCTAGGTTGAGCGATCGTGCCTGAGGAACAGAAACCCACTATTTTAGTGACTGGGGGGGCTGGGTATATCGGCTCCCATGCCGTACTGGCGTTAAAAGATCAGGGCTACTCGGTGGTCATCCTCGATAATTTGGTCTACGGCCACGCCGACTTGGTTCAGACCGCCTTGCAGGTCGATCTGATTGTGGGGGATACCACCGATCGGGCGTTGCTGACTCATATTTTTAATACCTATTCCATTGGGGCGGTTATGCATTTTGCCGCCTACGCCTACGTGGGAGAATCCGTGCAACACCCGGATAAATACTATCGCAATAATGTCCTGGGAACTTTGACCTTGTTAGAAGCGATGGTGGAGGCCGGGGTGACCCAATTTGTCTTTTCCTCCACCTGTGCCACCTATGGACTGCCCCAACAGGTGCCCATTCCCGAAGATCACCCCCAAGCCCCCATTAACCCCTACGGTCACAGCAAGCTCATGGTGGAGCAAATTCTCCGGGACTTTGACCAGGCCTACGGGCTCCGATCGGTTATTTTTCGATACTTTAATGCTGCCGGTGCGGATCCCCAGGGGCGAGTGGGGGAAGATCATAACCCTGAAACCCATCTAATTCCCCTCGTGCTCTTCACCGCCCTGGGGCAGCGCCAGAGCATTGCCATTTTTGGAACCGATTACGATACCCCCGATGGTACCTGTATCCGAGATTACATCCACGTAACAGATCTAGCGGAGGCTCACGTTCTAGGGCTGAAATATTTACAGGCGGGCAATCCCTCAAACGTTTTTAATCTGGGAAATGGCAACGGGTTTTCCGTGCGGGAGGTGATTCGTGTTGCGGAAACCGTAACCGATCGCAAAATTCCAATCCTGGAGAGCGATCGTCGTCCCGGTGACCCCCCCGTATTAGTGGGAACAAGCCAGAAAGCGAAAACACACCTAGGCTGGCACCCCCGTTATGCGGATCTGTCGCAAATTGTGAGTCATGCTTGGCAGTGGCACCAGAAACGCCATCAGAGTGTCTAACCGCCAACGGTAGCCTATCCTGTTATCCTAACCAGAACCAGCCTAGAACCTTCCCTGTTCCCTTACTCTGGAAATCCTAGATTCGATTCTATGAAATTTTGGATCCTAAATCAGGGTGCATCCTGAATTCAACGTTTAATATTTGTATGAGGCACAGGTGTATTAGACCTTGGTGCTAATCCTCATCCTTTTCCATGACACGGAACTGCAACAATGATCAAACCAGTGGAAACCGCTTTCGATCGTCCTCTGCGCCTAGCGATCGTTACCCAGTTCTACCCCCCCGACTATGCGGCCACTGGTCAACTGATGGAGGAGCTTGCCACCCGTTTAGGGAAAGCCGGCCTGACGATCAAGGTTTTTACTGGACAACCGGGCTACGCTTTTGAACTGGATTGCGCTCCCCCCGAAGAAGCCGATGGGAATTTAACCGTGAAACGATCGCGGACTTCCCGGCTCTGGCCCCAGCGCATCCGAGGTCGAGCCGTTAATGGGTTACTCTTTTGTATCCGGGCCATTGTTCGGCTACTAGACCCGCGCCACAAACGGGATTTACTGATGGTGACCACGGAGCCCCCTTATTTAGGGGTAGTGGCTTATATTGCCCATTGGTTAACGGGGATTCCTTATATTTGCGTGTTGTATGATTTATATCCCGATGTGGCCGTATCCCTAGGGGTGTTGTCTTCTCGCCATTGGTTCACTCAATTCTGGGATCTTTTAAACCGGAAAATTTGGAAACGAGCCCAGGCGATTATTGTGCTGAGTACCACCATGCGCCAGCGCATTTTAGAAAAAAGTCCGGGTCTAGAGCATAAAATTGCGATCGTCCATAACTGGGCTAATTCTGACCTGATTAAACCCTTGGCCAAACATCAGAATTGGTTTGCCCATGAGCATCGTTTTGTTGATCGCTTTACGGTGCTGTATTCAGGCAATATGGGGCGCTGCCATGATATGACTACAATTTTAGAAACGGTCAAGCTACTCCGTAACGATCCCATTCAGTTTGTGTTTATTGGCAACGGGGCCAAACGCCAAGCGTTTATGGAAACCATTGAGCAATTAGGGCTGACAAACTGCACCTTTTTACCCTATCAAGATCGCCAGGTTTTGCCCTATTCCCTCACGGCCTGTGATTTGAATTTGATTAGCATCGATCGGGATATGGAAGGTTTAGTGGCTCCCAGTAAACTCTACAGTAGTCTGGCTTCTGGCCGAGCGATTGCTGCGATTTGTCCCCCCCATTCTTACCTCAGAGCGATCGTTTTGGAGGGAAACTGTGGCATGGCGATCGATAATGGGGATGTGCACGGACTGGCTAATTTTATTCTCAAGCTCTCTCAGGATCCGGTCTTATCGGAGCAAATGGGAAACAATGGCCGGCAATATATGATTGAGAATTTTACGCCGGAATGTATTGCTGATCAGTACCTCCATGTTATTTTAAGGTCTTGCCCATCCCACTCCCTATCATCATCGGCTGAGATCGGACAGCCCTCTTTTTCTGCCCAGAAGTCTGATCTTCCCACCCCTCTTGTGCTCAAATAAGGGCGCTCAAACAGGGTCTCCCATCCAACCCGTTCCTTCACCGGAGGATTCTTCCGTGCTTACTCCCCACCATCGCGTTGCCGTCTTACTCCACAATGGTATTCAAGGATCGGAAGGGAAAACGGGGTTGGCACTGTTGCGCTATCGAGAAGGAACGATCGTTGCAGCTATTGACCAGACCTGTCCTGGGGCAAATCTCAAAGAACTGACGGGAATCGATCGCTCCGTGCCCATCGTGGGGTCAGTGGCGGAGAGTTTAGTCTATCAACCGGATGTGTTAGCCATCGGGATTGCGCCTTCTGGGGGCAGTTTGCCGGATGCCTGGTATCAGGAAGTGCGCCAGGCCGTAGGGGCGGGTTTATCCATTGTCAACGGTTTACACACCCCCCTCTCTGCGGATCCGGAACTGAAGGCCCTGCTACGGCTGGATCAATGGATTTGGGATATTCGCCGCGAACCCCACGGACTGAAGGTGGGAACCGGGGCCGCCCGATCGCTGGCCTGTGAGCGAGTGCTGTTGGTGGGCACGGACATGGGGGTCGGCAAAATGTCCGCCGCCCTCGAACTCCATCGCTGTGCCCTGAAGCAAGGGATTCGATCGCGGTTTGTGGGAACGGGACAGGCGGGCATCATGATTAGTGGGGATGGAGTTCCCCTGGATGCGGTGCGGGTAGACTTTGCGGCGGGGGCGGTGGAGCAGTTGGTGCTGCGGTGTGGGGCGGCCTTAGATTCCCACCGGGATCTGCTCTGGGTGGAAGGTCAGGGATCCCTACTCAATCCTGCGTCTACGGCTACGCTCCCCCTGCTGCGGGGCAGTCAACCTACGGCGTTGATTTTGGTGCATCAGGTACGCCGTCAGCAGATCCAAAATTGTCCCCAGATCAGGATTCCACCCTTGCCTGCCGTGGTAGAGCTTTACGAAAGTCTGGCCCGAGGGGGAGGAGCCTTTGCGCCGGTGCCGGTGGTGGGGATTGGGTTAAATACCCAGGGCTATGGTGACGCAGAAGCTCAAGAGCACATTCACACGATCGCCACGGCTACGGGGCTGCCCTGTGCGGATGTGGTGCGCTATGGTGCGGAACCCCTACTCCAAGCGGTTTTGGCCAGGAAACAGGGATAACCCATGAAAATTGCCTACCTGATCAATCAGTACCCCAAGATCAGCCATAGTTTTATTCGCCGTGAAATTCTGGCCCTAGAAGAGCTTGGCATGGAGGTCGATCGGGTTTCCGTGCGGCCCATTGCTGCGGCGGATTTAGCGGATGAGGCCGATCGTCTGGAATGCCAGCGAACTCGATCGCTTTTGGGTGGGGGTGTGCTGCCCCTCTGGATCAGTGGGCTGAAACTGGCGGTGTGGCGCTTGCCCCCATTTCTCCGAACCCTACGCTTAACCCTGCAAGTGGGACGACGATCGCACCGGGGATTACTGCGCCATTTTGCCTATTTCCTGGAAGCCTGTCTGCTCTGGCGGTGGTTACAGGCAGCGGGGATTGCCCACGTCCATGCCCACTTCGGCACAAATTCCGCCACCGTTGCCATGCTCTGCGCCAGTTTAGGCAAAATCAGCTATAGCTTTACGGTGCATGGCCCAGAGGAATTTGACCGACCGGATACGATCGCCCTGGCGGAAAAAATCAAACGGGCCCGGTTTGTGGTGGCCATTAGTTCCTACGGCAGAAGCCAACTGTATCGCTGGTGCAGCGTTGACCAGTGGCCCAAAATTCAAGTGGTGCATTGCGCCTTAGCGGCGGACTACCTGAACCAAGCCCCCACCCCCGTTCCCGATCTACCCCAGTTCGTCTGTGTGGGCCGCCTCTGTGAACAAAAGGGGCAATTGCTGTTGGTTCAAGCGGTAAAAGCATTACGAGATCAGGGCATTGACATCCAACTGGTTTTGGTGGGGGATGGGGAACTCCGATCGCCCCTGGAACACCTGATTCAACACTATCAACTGAGCGATCGGATCACCATTACGGGCTGGGCTAGCGGCGCGATGGTACAGCAACACCTCCTAGCCTCGCGGGTAATGGTTCTGCCCAGTTTTGCCGAGGGATTGCCAGTGGTGATTATGGAAGCCTTTGCCCTGGGTCGCCCCGTGATCAGTACCTATGTGGCCGGCATCCCCGAACTGGTTAAACCGGGGGTGTCTGGCTGGCTGGTGCCACCGGGATCCGTTGCCGATTTAGTTGCAGCCCTGCAAGAGAGCTTAGAAACCAGCAGCGATCGTCTCACAGCCATGGCCGCCGCCGGTCGGCAAGCCGTACAGCAGCACCATAATGCCCAGCACGAAGCCCAAACCCTAGCCCAGCATTTTTACACCGCCCCCTCCGCCCCGTAACAGGAACTATGGCCTCCCTCAACACATTGGCAATTCGTGGCACCCTCTGGACGATTTTGGGTTATGGTTCCAGTCAGGCCCTCAGACTGGCGGGCAATCTAGTCCTCACGCGATTACTGCTGCCAGAAATGTTTGGCCTAATGGGCTTGGTGAATACCTTTATTATTGGCCTGAATTTATTTTCAGATATTGGCCTTGGCCCCAGCATTATTCAAAACAAACGGGGGGATGATCCTAGTTTTCTGAATACCGCTTGGACAATTCAAGTCATTCGGGGGCTGGGGCTTTGGCTGTGTTGTTGCCTCATTGCCCTACCGGTGTCCCGTTTTTATGGGGATCCCCAACTGCTCTGGCTACTGCCCCTCGTGGGACTGTCCACCATCATTTCCGGGTTTAACGCCACCGCCCTCTTTACCCTCAATCGCAAAATGGATTTGGGGAAACTAACCCGCTTTGAATTTATCGTCCAAGGGATCGGCCTGGCAGTAATGATTATCTGGGCCGTGTTCAACCCCACGATTTGGGCCTTGGTGGTGGGGAATTGGGTGCTGAGTCTGGTGAAAATGTTTTGGAGTCATTTCCTGGTGGCCGAGCCCCGCAACCGCTTCACCTGGAACCCCAGCGCCTTACAGGAAATTGCCCACTTTGGCCGCTGGATTTTTGTATCCACAGCCATGACTTTTTTAGCCACCCAAGCCGATCGTTTAATCCTAGGCAAACTCTTTAGCCTGACTTTGCTGGGAATTTATACCGTCGCCTTTACCTTTGCAGAACTACCCCGACACATTTTAAATCGGGTCAATGGCAAGGTCATGTTCCCCGTCATTGCCCAACAGATCGACCTACCCCGCACCGAACTACGGGCCAAACTCCTGCAAAAACGATCGCTTTTGGTGACCGCCCTAGCCCTGGTTCTAGCCCTGATGATTAGTTTTGGGGACTGGATTATACTCTTCCTCTACGACGATCGCTACCGGGCCGGAGCCTGGATGTTACCCATTTTAGCGGCAGGTCTGTGGTTGCCCACCCTAGCCTTAACCATCGATCCGGTGCTCTATGCCCTCGGAAAACCCCAACCCATAGCGATCGGTAACTTTGCTAAATTTGCCTATATGCTGATTTGTATTCCCCTAGGATTTTACACCTTAGGGATTTTAGGAGCGGTGATCGTGGTAGCCGCCAACGATCTGCCGTACTACCTCGCCGTTTCCTACGGCGTTTGGCGGGAAAAACTGAGCGGTTTTCGTCAAGATTTAAGCTCAACCCTCTTATTGCTGGGAGTGGCCACGGCCTTGATCGCCCTTCGTTGGAGCCTGGGTTTAGGTTTACCCATTCACACCTTATGGGAGTAGGAACTTCTAATGATGACTTTCTAATGATGAATTTCTAATGATCTAGCGCGATCGTTGTCTTTTATTTAATCAACATAGGCGTTCCTCACCTTGCTTTTTCTGCAAGGTACTCTATACAAAGATAGACTCTAGGAGGTGATAGATTCCCTATCCCCTACTCCCTCAATTCAAAACTCAAAACTAAAAACTCAAAACTCAAAGAACCATGTCTTTTGTCGGTCTTCATATCCATAGTGATTACAGCTTACTCGATGGCGCAAGCCAACTCGATCAATTAGTCGATCGTGCTAAATATTTGGGAATGCCTGCGATCGCTTTGACGGATCATGGGGTGATGTATGGGGCGATCGAGTTATTAAAAACCTGTGCGGCGAAAGAAGTAAAGCCAATTATTGGCAATGAAATGTATGTGGTCAATGGCTCTATTGAGGATTTACCAAATCAAAAGCGAGTTAAACGTTACCACCAAATTACCTTAGCGAAAAATAAACAGGGCTATAAAAATCTGGTGAAATTAACCACCATTTCCCACTTAAAAGGCTTTAAGGTTCGCCCCTGTATTGATAAATATCATCTGGAAAAATACCATGAGGGCTTAATTGTTACTAGCGCCTGTTTAGGGGGAGAAGTGCCCCAAGCTATTCTCCAGGATCGCATGGATGTGGCCTATGAAACCGCAGAATGGTATCAACGGGTGTTTGGTGATGATTACTATATTGAAATTCAGGATCACGGATCCCAAGAAGATCGGATTGTGAATGTTAAACTGGTGCAAATTGCCCAGGATTTAGGGCTTAAAATTATTGCTACCAATGATTCCCATTATATTTCTTGTTATGACGTAGAAGCCCATGATGCCTTGCTCTGTATTCAAACGGGTAAACTGATTACGGAGGAAAAACGCCTCAGATATTCGGGCACGGAGTATCTGAAATCCCCTGAAGAAATGCGCTTACTCTTTCGGGATCATTTATCGCCAGACATTATTGAACAGGCGATCGTTAATACTTTGGAAGTGGCGGACAAAATTGAAGATTATCAGATTTTAGGATCTCCCCGAATCCCCTCCTATCCGGTGCCAGAGGGATATACCGCCGAAACCTACATGGCCAAAGTGGCGAGGGATGGCCTGGCCGATCGCCTTAGTTGTGATGATTATGAAGCGGTGGATTCCGATTACCGAGAACGACTGGAATACGAGATCCAGATCATGCACCAAATGGGATTTCCCGCCTACTTTTTAGTGGTGTGGGACTACATTAAGTTTGCACGGGATAACAATATTCCGGTGGGGCCAGGGCGGGGATCTGCGGCGGGATCCTTGGTGGCCTATGCCATGGGAATTACTAACATTGATCCCGTTCACTATGGCCTATTATTTGAGCGATTTTTGAACCCAGAACGAAAATCTATGCCCGATATTGATACGGATTTCTGTATTGAAAAACGGGAAAAAGTGATTGAATATGTGACGGAAAAATACGGCGAAGATCGGGTTGCCCAAATTATTACCTTTAACCGCATGACCTCAAAAGCGGTGTTGCGGGATGTGGCGCGGGTGTTAAATATTCCCCTCAAAGAAGCGGACACCATGGCCAAAATGATTCCCGTGTCGCGGGGTAAACCCACTAAGTTAAGTGTCATGATTTCCGAGGAAACCCCGGAGCCGGATTTTCGGAAAAAATATGTGGATGATGGGGTTATTCCGAACACCGATCCCCCCATTACCTATCGCCGTTGGTTGGATATGGCCATTCGGATTGAGGGCACCAATAAAACCTTTGGAGTTCATGCGGCGGGGGTGGTCATTTCGGCGGATCCCTTAGATGAAATTGTGCCCCTGCAACGCAATAATGATGGTTCTGTGATTACCCAATATTACATGGAAGATGTGGAGGCCATGGGGCTGCTGAAAATGGACTTTTTGGGGCTGAAAAACCTCACGATGATCCAAAAAGCAGTGGAATTAATTGAGCAGTATCGTCACACCAAAATTGATATTGATGACATTGATCTGAGCGATCGAAAAACCTTTGAAATTTTAGCTAAGGGGGATCTGGAAGGTATTTTTCAGGTGGAATCTTCCGGGATGCGGCAAATTGTGCGGGATCTCAAACCTTCAAATTTAGAAGATATTTCCTCCATTTTAGCCCTCTATCGACCGGGGCCACTAGATGCGGGGTTAATCCCGAAGTTTATTAACCGCAAACATGGCCGAGAAGCGATCGACTATGCCCACGAAATCCTGCAACCGATTCTGAAGGAAACCTATGGCATCATGTGTTATCAGGAACAAATCATGAAAATTGCCCAGGATATGGGGGGCTATTCCCTGGGTCAAGCGGATTTATTGCGCCGGGCCATGGGGAAAAAGAAAAAGTCAGAAATGGAGAAGCATCAAAGCACGTTTGTGGACGGTTCCGTGCAGCGAGGTGTGCCTAAAAAAGTGGCGGAATCCCTCTGGGAAGATATGCTCAAATTTGCGGAATATTGCCTCAGTTACGATACTCCAGTTATCACCGTAGAATATGGAATTTTACCGATCGGTTATATTGTGGAACACCGGCTGAACTGTCAGGTTTACAGTCTCAATCCAGACGGGTTACTGTACACTCAGCCCATTGCCCAATGGCACGATCGGGGTAGCCAAAGGGTGTATGAATATACCTTAGACAATGGGGCTTCCATTCGCGCTACGCCGGATCATAAATTTATGACCACCACCGGAGAAATGGTGGCGATCGATCGTATTTTTGAAGAAGGGTTATGCCTATGGATGGCTGAAGATAGCATCCCCAATCAATGCCATGGCAATAATCAACAAGGTGATCCCCGCCAAACGGTTCAACAGTTGGGGCGACAGGTGACTCGATAGCCACCGGCCCGCTAAAACCCCTAATAAACTGGTCATTACCAACGCGATCGCTGCGCCGAGAAATAAGGGTAGGGGACGCTTAAACTCTGCACTCATTAAGAGAATGGTAATCTGGGTTTTATCCCCCAATTCTGCTAACAAAATGGTGATAAAGGTAGACAGAAATACTCCGAAAGCGCTGGCTTGAATGGGGGTTGGGGTGGGGGTATTAGGGGAATTCACGGTTGGGTTAGGGGTTAGGGAATAGGGGTTAGGGAATAGGGGTTAGGGAATAGGGAATAGGGG
>DALYGI010000033.1:0-18216 GCA_031971595.1 Prochlorotrichaceae cyanobacterium CTOTU29312 | reverse complement strand
CACAGAGGCACAAAGAACACAAAGGAATTCCTGCGGGGCTTCTGTGTCTTTGTGGTGAAAATTTCCCTCTAAGGAATGCGGACTTGATAACCGGGAATGAGCAACTGATTTAAGCTCCGCAACTGGGCCGGGGTGCCTAAACAGATGAAGGTATCCCCCGCTAATAAATCAATGGAGCCGTTGGGATTGTTGAGTAATGACCCATCGGGACGACCAATGGCCAAAATCAGAGCGCCGGATTGGCTGGTGAGTTCCGCCAGATTCAGCGTTTTTCCCACAGAGGGACAGGTTTGGGGCTGAACTTGAAATTCCTCTAGGTAAAACGATCGA
Source organism: Prochlorotrichaceae cyanobacterium CTOTU29312 (assembly GCA_031971595.1). GTDB lineage: Bacteria > Cyanobacteriota > Cyanobacteriia > Prochlorotrichales > Prochlorotrichaceae > JBEAPM01. The sequence goes on along the minus strand of DALYGI010000033.1, from coordinate 17,886 downwards.
TCGCTACTGGCTAAAATTCCATCCAGAAAGTGAATAATTTGGGGACGCAGGGCCACAGCAGCCATTCTTTTCGCGCCGGTTACCTGGGGAGAAATGACCGTATCGGCTCCGGCCCGTTGCAGCTTTTGCACCGCTTCCTCACTGCTAGCCCGGGCGATCGTTCGGACTTGGGGGTTTAAGGTTTTGGCGGAGAGCAGAATATACAAATTTTCTGGATCGGAGGCGAGGGTGACCACCACACACTGGGCCCGCTCAATGCCCGCCGTCATCAAGGTCTGATCGAGACTGGCATCCCCTTGAATGGCCGCATAGCCTAAATTCATGGCCCGCTCAATTTCAGCCTCAGCCCGATCGATCACCACAAAGGGAATGTTTTCCGCCGCAAATTCCAGGGCCACTTGATGACCCATGCGCCCAAACCCACAAATGATGTAATGCTGATTGAGTGTCTTCATCAAACGTTCTTGACGCTGTAAACGGAATCGATCTTGAAAGTAGCCCCGGGTAAAGGCTTCGGTCAAACGGTTCAGCAAAAAACCAATATTGACAACCCCCATAAAAATCAAAACGATCGTGAACACCCTGGACTGGGGGCTGAGGGGATGGGTTTCGGAAAAGCCCACCGTACTCAAGGTAATCACCGTCATATAGGCCGCATCGATCACCGTCCAGTGTTCTAGTAGCCGATAGCCGATCGTTCCGATCAGGAGAATAACCCCTAAACTGAGGGTGGCGGCAAGCAGTTGTTGTCGCAGTTGACCATACCGCTGATTTTGCATGGACTAAGGATCGTGAATTCAATAAGGATCGTGAATTCAATAAACCGGAAAGTTCAGGATTAAACCACAGAGGCACAAAGAGCACAAAGGCGTTGCTTCGGTGCTTGGTAAGCTGATCGGCATTTAATCTGCACGTTTTGAGGGCTGAAGTCCTCACTACAAGCAGATCAGCCCAAAAATTTGGATGCTTAACAGCTTAGTGAAATTCCAGGTTATAAAGTCCGCATTCCTAAATAACCTAAATGCTGTCAGACCCTAACCCATTTCAATGGGTTTTCCTGCTTAGCCCGCAATTGATTCGCGGGCGGGGTGAGGGTCATTGAACTCTCGTTCATCACACCAAGGCAACGGACTTGGGTTTTATGGATCGGGCCAGATCCCGCAACATTTTCGTTGTGGTTTCAAAGTCCACACAGGCATCCGTAATACTTTGGCCATAGGTCAATGCCTTGAGGTTAGCGGGAATATCTTGACGACCTCCCACCAGATGGCTTTCAATCATCACCCCCATAATGTGCCGCCCGCCCCCTTGCAGTTGTTCCCCAATACACTGAAGGGCAAGGGTCTGCTTATTGTGATCCTTTTGGGAATTGCCGTGACTACAGTCCACCATCACCCGATCGTTTAGATTCAGTTTTTGCAACGCCTTAGCCGCTTCTTCCACGTAGGAGGCTTCGTAGTTGGGGCCTTTGTTGCCGCCGCGCAAAACAATGTGTCCATCGGGGTTGCCCGTGGTGGTGACAATACTGGCCAGACCTTCGTGGTTAATGCCCAGAAAATGATGGGGGTGGCTGGCGGCCACCATGGCATTAATCGCAGCTTGCAAACTGCCATCCGTGCTATTTTTGTAGCCCACGGGCATCGATAGCCCAGAGGCCATTTCCCGGTGGGTTTGGCTTTCCGTCGTCCGGGCTCCGATCGCTGTCCAGGAGATCAGATCGGCAATATATTGGGGAATGATGGGATCCAGCAGTTCCGTAGCGGTGGGCAATCCCCGTTGAGCCAGTTCCAACAGCAAGCGCCGCGCCAGACGCAGCCCCGTATTAATATCGTAACTATTATCCAAATGGGGATCATTAATGAGTCCCTTCCAGCCCACAGAAGTCCGAGGTTTTTCAAAATAGACCCGCATCACAATTTCCAGGCTATCCTCTAGCTCCTGACGCAGGGGCAACAACCGATCGGCATACTCATATGCTGCCTGCACATCATGAATGGAGCAAGGCCCCACCACCACCAAGAGGCGGGAATCTTCGTGACGTAAAATATTCCGAATCCGATCGCGGGTCTCAGCAACGATCGTTGCCGCCGTTTCCGTCAGGGGAAGTTCACCATGTAAGGTAGCAGGGGCAATCAGGGGACGAGTTTCCACCACATGAAGATCCTGGGTCTTTCGCATTGTCAATTCCTATGAGTCTAATCCTAAAGTCTAAATTTCCGGGGTCTCAATCCTACAGGAAATCCGAGGAAATCCTAGGGGCTAAGCCGTATTCAAGTCATTCCATCCTACCCTAGGGAACAGCCTTGGGGATGTCCCCCCTGTCCTAAAAGTTTCTAAAGGTTTCCACCTGAACTTCAACCTTGCACCTTAAAACCTAAACCTTAGCGACGGCGGACTTTACTCACCATTTTGCGGGAGAGGCGCAGGTGAATGCCCTGTTGCTCTGCCCAGTCTTGCAAAATCCGATAGAAATGGTAACGATCGTCAGCCTGTAAGACCGCTACCTGATCCGCTGTTTCAATCACATAGGGGTAGCCACTGCCAATAATCACCTCCCCCCGCACCCAATCTAAAATAGTCTCTAAGCGTCCTGCTTCCGCAATCCACAACGGTAATTCTAACCGAGCGGGATAGCCTTCATGGGTTTTTAAGTAGACATAGCCCACCCGATCTTTTTGATCGAAATAATACTCTTGTAAAATGGGACGTTGGCAACGCAATAAAGGAGTTCGATCGCCCCATTCCATCAGCGTATGTAGAATTTGAGCATCATGAATTCCCTTCAGTTCCGGCAAAGCAAATCCCCGTTGTAAAACCTCCGTTAAATCCCTGGCATAGGATGTATCCACATAGGCAACGATCGGCACACAATTATCTTCACTACTCTGTAATAAACGCCGCAGACATCGCGCATAAAAAGCCCGCATTTCCCCATCAAAAGACTGGGCAAAGGTCGCCACCAAAGACCCATCTAAAAACACCAAACACCGGGGATCCCCCGCATGATCTTCCATATATTCCCGCATCCGTTCCGTTTCCATTTCAAAGCGCCGCATATTCACCAAACGATCGCTGCCCTCTTCCGACTGTGCCCCCTGAGCATCCCGCAGTTGGAGGGGAGTCAAAATATCAAGGCGAATATCCTTTTGGTACTGGCCTTGGGGGTGGTGCAAATTTTCAAACCAACCAATCTGAATCAGAGCCACCGGCAGAGAAAAATCCTTAGTGGGATAAATTTGGGAACCATCCACCGCAAACGTAGCAATTCCCGTTAACTGTTCCCGCACCCAATGGAGGCTATCTTCCCGACTTTGCCATTTTAAGGGCCAGGGAAAAACCCCCTTCCGTAAGGAGTCTAAAGGCTCTAAAACAACCCCCAACCCATCAGCAAGGGTCTGGAATTGTTCAGCCGCTTGGCGATAATCATGTAGACCTTGAAAGAGGCGTTCATCAAAAGCGTGAAATTCTGCTTCCCGTTGTTGGAGCAGTTGCATAATTTGGGCAGGGCGAGTGGGCATGGGCAGGAACAGGGTAGAAGGGCAATGCAAATTTTACGGGTATTTTGAACAGGTTGGTTATAATAGAATAGAACCCAACCAGGATTAATTGGGGTTAAGATTTCGGGGTCAAGATTTTGGGGTTACGGGACGATGAGTAAGCTTGAGTATATGAAAAGCCTTATCCTGGAGCTTTGCAAGCTACCTAATGAGGTGGAGTGGGTAGAGTTTAAACATAATAATGCAGATCCCAAAGAGATTGGTTCCTACCTTTCAGCCCTTGCCAACGCTGCTGCTCTCCATGGCAAGCCCTTTGCCTATTTGCTTTGGGGCGTTGAGGATAGAAGCCATAGGATTATAGGCACTAGATTCCAACCTTTCACGGCCAAAGTAGGGAATGAGGAGTTAGAAAACTGGCTTCTGAGATTACTTGAGCCAAAAATTCATTTTCAGTTTCACGAGATCCCCATGGCTGAGCAATCCGTTATTTTACTGGAGATTCCCGCTGCCTTAAGCAGTCCTGTACGATTTGAAGGTCAAGCTTTTATTCGCGTAGGCAGTTACAAGAAAAAGCTCAAAGATTATCCCGAAAAAGAACGAGAACTATGGCGATCGTTCGATCGTATTTCCTTTGAAAAAGGGATTGCCAGGGAGCGAGTGAGTGGTGAAGAGGTGTTACGATTGCTGGACTATCCCAGCTATTTTGACCTTCTGGAGCAATCCTTACCCGATGGCCGCCAGGCAATTTTGCAATCCTTGCAAGCAGATGAATTAATTGTTCCCTCTGAGGCTGGGGAATGGAATATCACTAATTTAGGAGCGGTATTGTTTGCAAAAGATCTGAAGGCTTTTTCTACCATCAAACGCAAAGCGGTACGGGTGATTCAATATAGAGGTAAAGGACGGACTGAAACCCAAAAAGAACAAGAGGCAGATAAAGGGTATGCCAATGGCTTTGAAGGTTTAATTAGCTACATTATGGCCCTGATTCCCGGTAACGAAACCATTGATCAGGCCCTTCGTAATCATACCCTAATGTTTCCCAAGCTGGCGGTGCGTGAACTGGTAGCAAATGCCCTGATCCACCAAGATTTTAATATTTCAGGAACCGGGCCTATGGTAGAAATCTTTGACGATCGGATTGAGATTACCAATCCAGGAATGCCTCTGGTGGATCTCGAAAGATTTGTAAATACACCGCCCAAGTCCCGGAATGAAGCCTTAGCCTCCCTGATGCGACGATTCCGAATCTGTGAAGAGCGCGGCAGTGGTATTGATAAGGTAATCTCCCAAATTGAGCATTTTCAACTCCCTGCCCCCCTCTTTGAAGCACCAGCAGACTTTACCCGCACAGTTCTATTTTCCCATAGACCCCTCTCCGCAATGGATAAGGACGATCGGGTTCGCGCCTGCTATTTGCACGCCTGTCTAAAGTGGGCAGAGCGGAATTACCTTACTAACAGTTCCCTACGCGATCGTTTTGGGGTAGAAGAGAAAAACAAGGGAACTATTTCCCGTTACATCAAGGAAGCAGTGGCAGCGGGAAAAATTAAACTCTATGATGAGCAAGCACCGCCCAAACTGCGGAAATATGTGCCTTACTGGTTATAAGAAGGGATAAAATAAAATCCCTGATCTCTGATCTCTGATCTCTGATACTCCTGATTTAATGATTAATGATTCTCATCATTCGTAACCGGGCAACCCCTGAACAAATGCAGGAAATGCTTGCAGCCCTTAAAATTTACATTAAAGTGGCTGTAGACATTGATCGGAAACTCTTATCAGGGGGAGGCGAACTTCACGCAGATTGTGAACAGATCCTACTCAAGGATGGTAGTCAACAGGATCAAATCTGGGGGGCCGATTGGTATCCCTTCAATCAAACCGTGGGACATGAATCGATCATTAATATTCGCCCCCGCCTGAACAACCGTTCCATGGAAATTCAGTCCCCTTGCATTCGGGAACAGGTCAGTGAAGTCCTCTACAACCTTCTTGGAGGTGTTCAATGGAGATAAATTGGCAAGCAATCAAGGAATACTACTTGCAAGCAAGTCGTAGGAGCCAGCTAGATAGTTTAGCCCTCAATTTGCGGCGGCTACAGGTTCTCGCTAAAAGTGATCATCACGATCGTACCTACGAATCTATGGCCCAGCATTTAGTCCGGGAAACTCAGTTTTTTATTGAGTGGTTAGTTCCTGCGCTTAACCTAGAGACAGACTTGACCTTTGCCACTGAGCTAGTGGATCTTCAGCGTTTGTTAAGTCAATGGAAGCTCAACTGGTCGGCTTTATGGAACAACGAGAACGATCGTCAGGAAATTGCGGTTTTATCCCAACAATGGAGCGATCGTTTAGCCCTATTCTTGTCCCCCTCTTCCTCTTGAAGATTTCATCGTGAGTTTTGAATATTACGAGGAGAGAATATCATCCAGACCCAGGGAAAGTTGGGGAAAAGTTGGGGAAAAAATGGAGTCTCCCAAGCGATATTGCTGTTGGTGATAATGATCTGCGTTGAGGGTACAAACGGTAAAGGTTGGCTGTTTGGGTTTGCCAATAAAAGAAACGCCGCCTAAGCCTCGGAAATCCACAATCCAATATTCAGGAATTCCCAAAAGTGCGTATTCTTCCACTTTACGAGCATAGTCATCCTGCCAGTTGGTACTGACCACTTCAACCACCAAGGGAATGCTACTACCATTGGTGATCAGGGGTTCAGTTTGCCAGAGCGGTTCTTGATGCAGTTGGGTTTCATCCAAAACAATCACATCGGGACGCAGAGCCGTGGGGGGAGTGGCGAAAAGTTTAATCAGACAGGTTCGAGGAATAAACCACGGGCGGTTCAGGCGGAGCAATTCGGCTCCAATGTGGGCGGCTAGCTTGCCCGCAACAGCTTCATGGGGGCCCGTGGGATCCATATCTCGTAGCTCTCCATCAATGAGTTCATAGCGGGGATTATCACCGTGCTGGGTGAGGAATTGCTCTAGCGTTAGGCTGGGGGAGAAGGTGACAATCATAAAGGTTCTGTCCTTGGGTTAAAGTGGCGAGCATTATCACGGGACTTTCCTGGGGATAGGCTTCCCTCAAGACAGCAGAACAATTAGGGGCTTCGGCTCAGACTACTGTAAAATTGAAAAGGCTTGCAATATTAATAAGGAGTCTTCATTCGATGGCTAGTGAAATTTTTACCATCGCGGCGGTTTGTGGTGGCATGGTCTTACTGGGTATGGCCATTGGGGTAGTCCTGCTCAAGGTACAAGGTGGCGAGGGCTAGAGCCTCATACTGTCTGGGTAGTGATCTGGGTAGGACTCAGGGGCTAAGGTTATTCAACCCAACCTTAAAACTGGCCAGTCTTGATTGGAGCCTGGGGAGGAGCGATCGGCTCTGCTCCGGGCTTTTGTGATTTTAGTTTGTGATTTGAGCTTGTGATTTTAATCACTCATGGATTCTCCCCTGCCCCTAGGAGATACCGCCGTTTTCTGATAAAGTTATTACAAAAGTTTACAAAACGTAATAATCTATGACCTTATTAGTAGTGGGCGCGACGGGAACGTTAGGTCGGCAAGTGGTGCGGCGGGCCTTGGATGAAGGCTATACGGTGCGGTGTTTGGTACGGAGTCCTAAAAAGGCGGCATTTCTTCAGGAATGGGGCGCAGAATTGGTCAAAGCAAATCTTTGTAATCCTGAAACCTTGCCCAAAGCCTTAGAAGGGGTTACCTATTTAATTGATGCGGCCACCACCCGCCCCACTGACGCTCTCAGCATTCAACAGGTGGATTGGCAGGGTAAGGTCGCCCTCATTCAGGCAGCCTGTGCAGCAGGAATCGATCGCTACATTTTCTTTTCCATGCTCAACGCCGATCGCTATCCCCACGTTCCCCTCATGCAAATTAAAACCTGCACGGAAAAATTTCTGGCGGAATCTGGGCTGAACTACACCGTGATTCAACTCAGCGGCTTTCTACAAGGTTTAATTGGTCAATATGCCATTCCCATTTTAGAAGGGCAAACGGTTTGGGTGACGGGAGAAGCTACCCCCATTGCCTATATGGACACCCAGGATATTGCCCGCTTAGCGGTGCAGTGTCTCAAAGTACCGGAAACCCAGGGGCAGACCTTTCCTGCGGTGGGGAGCCGGGCCTGGGGCGGTTACGAGATTATTCGCCTCTGTGAACGCCTCTCGGATCAGGAAGCTAAAGTTTCCCGGATGCCCATCGAAACACTCCGATTGGTACGCCGGGTAGCTCGCTTTTTTGAATGGGGATGGAACCTGGCCGATCGGCTGGCCTTTACGGAAGTGTTAGTGACCGGGGATCCCCTCACCGCCGACATGGCTCCAGTCTATGCCACCCTAGGCTTAAATCCCAAAGACACCGCCACCCTAGAAGGCTATCTCCAGGAGTATTTCAGCCGCATCATGCAAAAGCTAAAGGCTTTGGATTACAACAAGGAAAAAGACAAGCAGAAGAAGATACCGTTTTAAGAATTAGGAATTAGGAATTAGGAATTAGGAATTAGGAATTAGGAATTAAGAATTAAGAATTAGGAATTAAGAATTAAGAATTAAAACCCAATACTTATTCCCTAACCCCTATTCCCTATTCCCTAACCCCTAAATCCAATTCTCCGGCACAAACGGGTTCTGGGAAGGAAAATTGTTCCAAAATTTGGGGATGAATTTCTCCAAAGTGGCCTGCTGCTTGCCCGTCAATGATCACGGTGGCCGATCGCTGGGGCACGTATTGGGGGGCCGTACAGGTGGCTAGGGTAAAGGGAATTTTCAGGGCTTTGAGGAGGGTTTGAGTATAGGATTTAGCGATCGTGAAGGAGGCTTGGGAGTCTAGGACGGCAAAGCCCCAGTGTAGGGTTTCCCGGAAGGAGGCTGGTTCCTGTGGCGCTTGCCCAAGCCCTAAGTCTTCCTGTCCTGAATGGGGGACGACGACTTCCCCAACCTCATAAATTCGCAATGGTTTGGGAGCTTGGATATTGCGGGCTAAAATTTCTAACAGTCCGGCCTGTAAGGTGGGTCGGGCGGTGCTGTGGCTGCGGCTCCGGGCGTTGTAGGCACTCAGCAGGGGCGCGGGGTCGATCACAAAACCGGCAAGCAGTTCTGGATCGGTGAGGATATAACTTTTTACTTCTAATAGCCCCATGCGCTGGGCCCAGTCCCCCACTTGCAGGGCAAAGGCTTTGCGGGGATCTGCTTTGCCTAGGGAAAAATGGAAGTCGCTGTAGTCTACCCGGAGATTTTCTAAGCCGATCGCTGCGAGGAGATCTCCGGCCACGTCAATTTCACTGAGGAGATCCGTGCGGTAGCTGGGGGCTTCAATCAGGTCTGCCCCTGCAAGGCTGAGGTTCATCCGCTCCAGGTAGGGCTCTAGTTCAAGTTTGGGAATGGCGGTGCCCAGTCTTTCGTTAAGGATTTTGGCGGAGAAAGGGATCGAACGGGGGGTGAGATCGGGGGTGTGACGATCGCCTGTGGGGGTTTGAATGATCACGGTTTTAACCGTTGCTCCCCGATCGATGAAATTATGGGCGAGGATACTGGTTAATTCTTGCACCGTTTTCTCATTGGTTCCCGTTACGTCAATCAAGAGGGTGTGGGTGTCACAGGTAATTTCTCCTACGATCGCTCCGTTAATGATGGGCGGTAAGGCCAGCACCTGACCCCGTTGATCCTGCAACACGGGCACCTGGGATCCCACGGGGAGGGCCGATCGATATTGCAATCCTTTGGGGTGAGATTCCAAAATCTGCCGGGGGGTTTGGGGTTCCGTTTCCCCTAGGGGGATAAATTCAATCTCTTCCCAATCCACGGCGCGGTACGTTAAGTCCCCCTCAATTTTAGAGCAGTCGTACAGGCCGATCGCTGCTTTTTTCCGTTGTCGGCCAAAGGTCTGACTGACTTTATCCTGAAATTGTAGGACTCCCTGTAAACTGGCTGGGGTAAAGGTCACCTCTTCCACCACTAAAGCGGCCAAAAAGGGGCGCAGCCCAATCACCGATTCTTCTACCCTGACCCGTCGCTGAGAGGGTAAAAGACCGGGCGGTAAGGAGCGGGCCTGCCCCCCATAGACCTTTAAGGCGCGGGCAAACCCTTCAATGGCTAATAAATCAGGACGATCGGCGGTAACATCCACTTCTAAGGTATCCCCCTGGACAGTAGCTTCCAAGCCATAGTTAAAGGCCTGATCGACCCACCCTTGGGGATCCGCATCCAGAAAGGTCTTTAAGTCCTGGAGTAAAAAACTAGCTGTGGGCATTGGGAGGACACCGGATAACATCGCCCCAATGATACCAAGAAGCATCGGTTGCAGTCTCGCTTAAGGGGGGAAAGTCCCCTAAACAGAACGGGAGAGAAGGCTGTTTCCTCCGCTCCCGTCTGCGATCGTTCTATTCTTAAATCCCCGGTTTCTGGGACATAGCATCAAAAAAATTGGGCTTTGTTCTCCAAGAAACCAGGGGTCTTGGCACTTACTAGATCTGAATAGACCCTAGAGACCTTAGATCTTAAGATCTTAGTAGCGGGTGGGCTTATGAACGATGAAGCTAACGGTTTGGCACTGTTTGATGTTGTCGAAACCCACTACTTTGATGTAGCTGTTGGGGTACTCGGTGCGGCATTCCCGAACTTCATTCAGCACTTCTTGAGTGGAGGTGCAGTTGAACAGGGGGAGTTTCCACATTGTCCAATAGTGCATTTCAGCAGCAGAGCTTTCGCTAAATTCCACACCGGGAATAAAGCCTTGCTCTAGCATGTACTGAATTTGACGAGCAATTTGCTGATCGCTCAGCGGGGGCAAATAGGAGAGGGTTTCATACCGACGCTCAATGGGCAAAGTCTTCATGACTCAGATCCTTATTCTCAGTAAATAATGGTCTTTTGGGGATTTCAATGGTGCAATACGTTGCAATGCGCTGTAATACGCTGTAATGCGTTGCAATAGATTGAAATCAGTTGCAATGACAGTGGTAATCACAGGGTAATTACAGGGGCAACGATCGAAAGGAGTGGTAAGGACAAACTATTCTGCATCCATCAGTTTGCATAAACTCGTACAAAGGAGCTTGTCCCTACCCTAAGCTGTATGAGGTCTAGTGTTCTAGTATCCTCCAGAGTTAGCAGGCCTAAGCCCACTGAACCCTGAAAAGTGAGAACACAAACTAACCTTAGAGCTTATCCATTGCCTCAAACTCGAACTTGATTTCTTTCCACAGTTCGCAGGCAACGGCCAATTCAGGGCTCCACTTGCAAGCTTCACGAATGACATCGCCGCCTTCACGCCAGAGGTTACGACCTTCGTTACGGGCTTGGATACAAGCTTCCAGAGCCACCCGGTTTGCAGTAGCACCAGGAGCGTTACCCCAGGGGTGACCCAAAGTACCACCACCAAACTGTAAGCAGGAGTCGTCACCGAAGATTTCCACCAGGGCGGGCATGTGCCAGACGTGAATACCACCGGAAGCAACGGGCATTACGCCAGGAACGGAAGCCCAGTCTTGGGTGAAGAACACACCGCGAGAACGATCGGCTTCAATATGATCTTCACGCATGAGATCCACGAAGCCCATGGTGATTTCTTTTTCCCCTTCCAATTTACCCACAACGGTACCGGAGTGGAGGTGGTCACCACCAGACAGACGCAGACACTTGGCCAATACGCGGAAGTGAATCCCGTGGTTCCGTTGACGGTCAATAACGGCGTGCATGGCACGGTGAATGTGCAGCAGCAGACCATTATCCCGGCAGAAGTGAGCCAAGGAGGTGTTGGCGGTGAAACCACCGGTCAGGAAGTCGTGCATGACGATGGGGGTTTTGATGTCCGCCGCAAATTGCGCCCGCTTCATCATTTCTTCGTTGGTGGGAGCAGTCACGTTCAGGTAGTGACCTTTCACTTCACCGGTTTCCGCTTGGGATTTTTCGATCGCTTCTTGCACAAAGAGGAAACGATCGCGCCAGCGCATGAAGGGCTGGGAGTTAATGTTTTCGTCGTCTTTGGTGAAGTCCAAACCACCGCGCAAACATTCGTAAACCGCACGACCGTAGTTCTTCGCAGACAGACCCAGTTTGGGCTTAATGGTACAACCCAGTAAGGGACGACCATACTTGTTCAGTTTGTCCCGCTCAACGGTAATCCCGTGGGGAGGGCCTTGGAAGGTTTTAACCAGGGCAATGGGGAAGCGAATATCTTCTAACCGTAGAGCACGTAAGGCTTTGAAACCGAACACGTTACCCACGATCGAGGTGAGGATATTGGTGACAGACCCTTCTTCAAACAAATCGAGGGGATAGGCCACATAGCAGAAGTATTGGTTATCTTCGCCGGGTACGGGTTCTACATGGTAGCAACGACCTTTGTAGCGATCTAAGTCGGTCAGGAGGTCTGTCCACACCGTCGTCCAAGTCCCGGTAGAAGACTCAGCAGCTACAGCAGCCCCGGCTTCCTCTGGTGGTACACCAGGCTGGGGAGTCATCCGAAATGCTGCCAACAAATCTGTATCTTTGGGAGTGTAGTCGGGGGTGTAGTAGGTCAGACGATAGTCCTTTACCCCGGCCTGATACCCTTTTGCTTGTACGGCCATCTGAAAAATTCTCCTTAGAATTCGTAACTATTATTGACAACAGGTACTCTGTGAGTTTCTGAATACTAAAAACCCACAATCCTGATGTCAGAATTGCGCCGAAAGAAAACGATTAAGACAAGATTCCTCTTTGCTGTCCCCACTGCCAAGAGATGACCTGCTGTCTCGCAATATTTCTTTACTCAAAATCTGAATAAATTGATCAACTCTGGAGCAACGATTAAGTCGCTGTTCCAGTCATAAATCCCAAGATTTACTCCATGATCAAAATTATCACGAAGGGGTACCGTTGATACATTTTTTATTTTTGTCCAACATAAAATTTATTATCACGTTGATTAGCTAGGCTTATTGGAGCGGAAGTCCTGGAAAATGGGCAGTCTAGAGATGATCCCCACCTGAGTAAAACTACGCATCAATACCTGGGGGAGTGCCGTGTTTTTCTGGATTACCTGAATTACAAAGGGGGTGAAATGTCAAGACTTTTCCGGGTAATTTTCTGAAGAATTTTCTGGGCAATTCTCTAGGGGGGTAACCTTCCTAAAGTTTTGCTGCGGTATATGTAGAAAGGGCAAGTTTTGTAAATAAAGATGAATCGTTCTGGACGATCGTTTTGAAACCACTCTTTTAAGCCACTCGTAAGCCACGTCAAGGTGATAGTGCTTTCGTGCCTTTGCGTTTGAAGAACGATCGGGATTCAATCCCCTTTCAAAGAATGAAAAGACTGCAAAGCGTGGATGTGCTGTTGGAGGATAGCGGCGGTACGGGCATCAAAACCGTGATGGGGCAATATCTGGGGAGAAGAGGGGCGGAATCACTTCAAAGGGATAAACTTCCCGCCAGGAAGACGTAATGACTACTTGAATCTGTGGAAACGATCGGAGTACGGTTTCCAAACTCTCGCAGGCAGTCGGGATCGAAGGCCATGAAGGCTTCTGGAGAAACAGGGGTTTCAAACTTTTTTTCTGGAACCAAAACACCATCAAGATCCAAAAAGATGAACATTGCGCCTTCCTTTTCCTCGAACTTCCTCTAACTTCCTTTTCCTCTAACTTACTTCTCCTCTAGGGGCTCTGGAGGTTGAACCTGATATTCGGATTGTAGGTCTGGTTGGAATTCTGGTTGCAGTTCCAATGCTTCCTGTTGCAAGGGGGCGGGAAGTTGTTGCCGGTTGGGCAGTTCCACCAATTCTTTTTCCAGTTCTCGTTCCGGTACTTTTAAGGGGGTTCTCAGGGGAATTTGTAAGGGTTGCAGGAGTTCTAGCCCCATTTCTGGCTTGGGTAGGGTTCGCATTAAATCATCCAAGGGGCGCGGAATAACCATAATGGCGTGCAGTTCACCAATTCTTTCCGCTTCGTACATTCCCGCTTCCACGGCCATAGTCACATCCGCAATTCGCCCCTGAACGATCGCGGTACAGAGCCCATCTCCTGTTTTTTCATAGGTCAGGAGTTCCACATTCGCAGATTTCATCATGGCATCCGCCGCTCCCACCATGGCAGGAAAGCCCCTCGTTTCCACCAAACCGATCGCTCCTTTTGCAGGATAATTCCCTTGCCCCTGGGTCAGGGCGGAAAACCGAGGACTAATGGGTAACACCATTTCTAGATTGGGCAGGGGGCGGGGCAGCATCACACTGGAAACAAATTGCCCAAATTGCTCCGCTGTCCGTTGGCCCGCCTGGATCGACAGCCGCACATCGGCATAATTCCCCCGGACGATCGCGGTGCAGTAGCCACTGCCAATTTTCTCGTATCCCACTAACGTCACCCCCGCAGATTTCAGCATCATATCCGCCGTTCCCACGATCGCGGGAAAACTACGGGTACAAATTAAGCCAAGGGCCCCATTGTGTTTGGAGACAAATTCCATTGTGAGATCTCAGGGGTGAGGGAGCAGGAACGGGAGAAGCCTCCCCATTCTAATTTTTTAGTCTAGTTTATGGGCTTGGGGTTTGGGCGGGTCGATTCAGGGGCTCGAAACTTCGGAATGATGGGGAAACATGGCAAACCGCATTTGTAGAAAGTGATCTTTGCCGTAAACCACGGAAGGCTCGGGCCGAGGAGGTGGCTCCTGCGAAGGGGATTCTTTGGGAGGGGCTGGAGGGGGTTCCGGTTCTGGTTTAGCCACTGGTTCAGGCTCTGGTTCAGAAATGGGTTGAGCCGTAGGTTTAGCCGCCGGTTCGGAAACTGATCTCGCAACAGGCTCGGACACTGGCTCTGGTCTTGGTTTGAATCTAGAGTCCGATCGGCGTTCTGGCTCCGCTGCCTGTGCTGAAGTCTCTGGGGCAGAAGCCACTGGGGAGGGGATTGGCTCCGTCTCTTGAGCCGCTACCCTATCCGCTACCCCCTGATCCGCTACTCCAACATCCGCTACTCCCTGAACCGAATCTTGAGAATTCGATCCTTGAAAGCCTCTCCCTTGAAAACCTGAGTCATGAGAGCCTGAATTATGAGAACTTGAATTATGAGAGCCTGAGGGTTGCCCCAAGGAAAAGAACCCCGGTACGGGATGGGGCCGATCGTCCCTGCGATCGGGGTTTGGTTCTGGCTCAGACACCCTGCCCCACTGTCCCAGTAAAGACCCAGGGGCCACCATCTGGCCAGGAGCGATCGACACATTCATTAATGTTACAGAAGACCCAATACAGGCCCGCTGTCCCACCTCGGCCCAGCCTATCACCAGCACCCCGGCCCCCAAAATAGCCTCCGCCGCCACCAGAATATTCCCCTCACTGGCATGGAGAATCACTCCCAGCCCCAGGCAAACTCCCGCCTGAATCCGAATGGAACATCCCGGATTGGCCCGTAAAATTACCCCACTGCCCATCACCACATCCCCAGCAATACTTACATCGCCACTGCTGTAGTAGCCCGATAGAACTGGGGAAGATAAGGGAGGAAGATGCATGGTCTTACCAGGAGCGTCGTGGACAGGGAAGCCAGGTAGAAGCCAGGTGCTAGGTCTAGGGACGCTGCACGATCACTTCTAGAACCCGTCGCCGTGCCTGAGGGTCAATCCCTAGCAACCGCACATACTGTCCTTGGTACTGGCTCAAGAGTTGGGAAAGAGCCGCTAAAACCTGATGTTCATTGCTGGCTTCGATGGGGGGGCAAGATTGCCAAGATCCGGTGCGAAAACGGCGCACATCGGCATATTCCGCCGCAACCCGGAACCCTTGGGACAATAACCCCCGAATTTGGGTGAGTACGTCTCCATTGAGGCCCGCCGCTCCCTTGGCCGGAGCGCTAGGGGTGGTTCCCGCCGGAGCAGGAGCGCTAACTCCCGTGGAGTTGCCAAAATCAATGGGTTTACCATCGGGCCGTTGGATCACCAGTTCCACTACCCGGCGCTTCGCCGTTGGATTAACCCCCAACAAGCGCACATATTCCCCCGCATGAGCCTGAAGGGTAGACTCGATCGCCAGGAGAACTTGGTTGAGTTGCTTCGCCTCAATTAATCCGGCACTTTGCCAAGAACTGGTCTTAAAACGACGTTGATCTGCGTATTCCAGCGCAATTTGACAGCCTTGATTGAGCAAGCCCCGCACCTGATCCGCAAAGCCATTGCCCACACTCACTTCTACCGTGGCATAGCTGCTGGAGCGACCCGTGGAGGACTTAATGGCCACCGTACTGGGTAAGTCTGGGGTACTGCCATCCGGGCGTTGAATGACGGTTTCGAGCACCCGCGATCGGGTTTGGGTATCAATGCCCAACAGGCGCACATATTCCCCCGCATGATCCCGCAAACATCCTTCTAGGGCGGAGAGAACTTGGTTATCATTGCTTGATTCAATGGGAGCACAGCTTTGCCAAGAACTGGTCTTAAAGCGACGCTGATCGGCGTGCTCGGTTCCAATGCGGTAGCCCTGGGTGAGGAGGCTACGAACCTGGGCAACAATTTTAGGGTCTAAACGTGTATTCATTACTGTTCCGTTTGTTAGTCTCCAGTGAAGGCCAGCACCCCTCCAGGAGCATTGCCCTAAAGGAGCATTGTGTAAATTAAATCGGTAAATCAAATCCGTAAATCAAATCCGTACCATTAAGCCCTAATAATCTGCTTTTTTGCTGTAAACGGTACGATTAGCCAGGGTAATCGTATCAATAATGGCAATCACAGCAGCATCAATGGGGCGCGTATCACAATCTCGAACCCGACGGGCCTGACTTCCCCGACTCACCAATACCCATTCATCCAGTCCGGCACCCACCGTATCTGCCGCAACCTCATAGTCATCCATCGGTTGGCCCTGATCGTCCATAAACTGGACAACCAAGAATTTCAGCCCCTGAAGACTAGGTTCTTTATAAGTACTGACAACCGTACCGCGAACTTTGGCAATACGCATGGACAATCTGCACTGATCTGTAATGAAGGGTTAACTAAAAACGATCGTCACTATCCGAGGGAAGCTCTAATTAGCTCCCCCTGGATCAATGGGCGAATCGGGAAGGGGGCTACATCCGAAATTGTTCAACAGCTTCGGTATAGCGGATGGGGAGAACGTATTCCAAATTCTCATGAGGACGGGCAATGATGTGGTGAGAGAGAATTTCGCCACCGGAAACCCGCTTGGCAGAGTCAATACCAGCGGAAACAGAAGCTTGGACTTCAGAAACATCACCACGCACGATGACCGTAACCCGCCCACTGCCAATTTTTTCGTATCCTACGAGGGTTACGCGAGCCGCTTTAACCATAGCGTCAGCAGCTTCGACCACGGCGGGGAAGCCGAGGGTTTCAATCATTCCTACAGCGATGGGCATACCTTTCAATCCTTAACGAATGCAACAAAAGCAACGGAGTTCGAAGCAATCTTGGAGATCCAGAAGTTGAAGTGTTGGGACAACAGACAAGCTGAACGCGCTATCCTCAAAGGCTGGGACAACGGATCAGGACATTATTGGGACGCTCACGATCGTTACCGATCGGAGAGCTAAATGGCTAAGGGGGACAGATAGAAACCTGTCTGCACAGTTCACTTTCAGATTTCTTAAGATCCAGAATAGATTGATGTGGATCTATTGCCAATATTGAAATGAATGTTAATTCACGATACGAAACATAGGTAAAACTTATATCTCTGTTTGGGGGTTCCAGGGGAGGGAAAAAGTGGGGCTCGGCTCCGGCTTAGATTCTCAAATTCTCAGGTTCTGGGATTCTGGGATTCTCAGATTCTCAGATTCTCAAATTCTCAGATTCTCAGATTCTCAGATTCTCAAATTCAGAAGAGTCTACGGCGTATCCTTTTCGCGCTAGGATGGGAAAGTTTGTCGTAAGCAATTGGGAGGGACTTATTCATTATGGTAGAAAAGCCTATTAAGCGATCGGAGCGTGCTGCTCAGGGAAACACAGAAGATCAAACCGAAGGAACAGCACCCCGGGAATCCAGAACTGAGCGGAACGATCGTCGGGACAAAGGACGGGGGCAAAATCGCGGCAGAGGACGGGGAGAGCGGAAGGACGCACCCCCTCCAGTTCCCCTTGCTTTTGTGCGCGGCCCCAAGCCCAAACCCAAAGTAGAAGAACCGGAAGTAGTAGAGGCTGATCCTGCGGAAATCAGTGAGGCAGAAGCCAGTGACGCAGAAGCCAACGACGTAGAAACCAGTGATTCAGGAACCAGTGCAGAAGCCAGTGATGCAGGAACCAGTGAGACTGAAACCGCACCCGCCGAAGCTTAGACCAAAACCTCCACTGATGCCTAGGATTGGGTTTTAAGTTAGCAGCATTCTCATTATGCAGACCTTGACCAGATTCTTGGACTAAAGACTAACGCGATGTGCAACTATTCTCAGATCCC
>DALYGI010000032.1:0-18390 GCA_031971595.1 Prochlorotrichaceae cyanobacterium CTOTU29312 | reverse complement strand
GGGATCAAAACGATCGCTTTTAGTCTTAGATCCCCGGTTTCTTCTCGATTTAAAGCCAAGATTGAACAACGAAGATTAGAGAAACCGGGGATCTCGGTGCAATACCAACCAGACAAAAGTAAGACATTAGTCGCTTAACAATGACAGTCAAACTTCTGCCTCTGTGTACTAATTACTGGAGGGAGTAGAGGGGGTTGGATCTGGGGTGGAGAGCGATCGGATAAAGGGGGAGAATAGCCAGGCCCCTACCACCAGAAAAACGATCGTGCAGATCAGTAAAGTCCACATCATGACCAGGGGTTGGGCCCCACTCGATCGAGAGGCACTAGGGGAAGACTCCCCAAAGGGTAAGGTTTCGGGTAATTCCGTGGCAGGCTTGCGTGGGGCGGGTGGGGGCTGCGGTTGCCAGGTGTCGGCGTTGGAAGGTTCCTCAGACGATCGAATCCGGGTGGGGGTATCAGCTTCGGTGGTGGGCTCTGGAGCCGCCCGTAACACACTCATCAAGTCATCCACACTGGGTACGCCTTTTTGTTTCACATTCACCTTCACCAAAACCGTGGTGGCATTGTCATGGCCATTTTGCTCATTGGCTAGGGTAACCAAACGCTCTGCCGCATTGTCTATGCTCTTATTTTTATCTAAAAAGGGTAAAAGTTCCTGACCCCAAATCCGATCTAACAAATCCCGATCGCTCACCCCATCGGAGCAGAGCAGAAAGAGGGCATCTTCGCAGAGAAATAAGCGCTGAATTTCTGTGACTAAACTCTGGGAGGACACCATGCCTAGGGCCTGCACCAATGCCCCCGAACTGGGAGCTTCTAGGGCACTTCGATACAACCCTAGCCCCATGCGGGTATGGCGGGAAGCTAAGTCATCGTCTAGGGTGAGTTGACGGCACCCGGAATGATTGATGCTGTAGATCCGGCTATCCCCCACGCTGGCAATGTAGAAATATTCATGAACGTTGAAGAGGCTGACGAGGGTGGTGCCCATGCGCCGACGTTCGTGGCGATCCTCATGGTTATTTTGGTGGTTGATGGCATCATTGGCCATGGCGATCGATTGGCGCAGCAGTTGCTCTGGAGAGGAACGAGAAGCATGATTAAAACTATGCTCTAAGTCTTCCACGAGGGTATTCACCGCCAGATGGGAGGCCACCTCTCCCCCTTCATGCCCCCCTAGCCCATCGCAAACCACCGCTAGGGAATTTAACCCGGAACCGCTACGGATGTAGGGCACATTGCGAGGGAAACAGTCATCTTCATTATCTTTACGGCTAGGGCCAGCGTCGCTGTGGCTACTAATTTCAATGGAATAGGTTTGATAGTCGTTGAGTTTACGGATGGCTAGCTCTAAAAAGCGAATTAGATCTACAGCATTGGTCAGCTTGCCAGTTTGCAAAAATAGAATCAGTTGTTGGAGGAGCGGCAGCAAAGTGGGATGGGCCCCAGCGGTGAGGGCTGTCCAGGTTTCTCCCAATTGGGACAAACTAGGGGGCGATTCATCTAAGCTTAATTCTAAACACCGGATCCAATTGCCATCGATTCGCAGACTGTGTAAATCCAAAAGGGTACTGCCCACTTGCCGACGGGACAAGGGATTCCACAGCCGGGATATTTGCCACAGCCAACTGACTTGGTGATAGAGGGATCCACTCGACCAGCTATCTAAAAGCCCTGGTAAAACCTGTCCGGCCAAAGAGATGTGGAGATTTTGGGACGGGTTGGGGTTGCGAGCGTAATGGGAATAGAGGGGGGCATCTTCTAGTAAAAAACAGTGGGGCAGATCCGCCGACAACCAACCGTAGACCTGGGGGATAAAGTTGCGGTAGGGAAATAAGCGCAGATAGGGCTGCATGGCCTCTGGTATATCTTCCTCTGGCCCCAAGGGTAATTCACTGGGCCGAGTATCTAAAACGACCCGTGGCGAAACCACATAATAGCGATCGTCTACCAAATCTCCGGGGGATAGGGAGGGCAAGGGGTGACCTGTCACCCACAAATAGCGATGCAACAAGGTACTACCACAGGCGTGGCAATAAAGATTGCTCCCAGGATTTTCGGCTAGACAATCTAAATTTGAGCAATGAAGGGTAGGAGAAGTAGCGATCGCCATAAAGAAAGACCAGAGAAGAGAGCCGAGCTATTCTGGAGATGCAACCTGAGGTAAGCCCATACTGTAGTTTAAAACCCGACTGGATAGGTTGTAGGAAATGCTACCCGTTTGCAAAAGTTTACGAATTAAATGTTCCAGATCGGAACCAATACGGCGCAAATTGTACTCTGTTAGGTCTGCCCCGGCGTAAGACTCTACCATTTCATCAAATTTGCGATAAACCTGCTGGAGCGCATCCTCATTCCAGAGAAATTCATTATCTGGATCTACGTCTAGGGTCAATACTTTGTCGCTTGGCACTAACTCATTGTGCTGAACTTCCGCCGTAAAAATCCGAATGTGACGGGTTGTGCATTTCAACAGCATAGGATTAAGAAGGGGTTAATACAGAAATGGATATTTGGCTGTTCAGGCCGATTCAAACCATCTTTGGGGTACAGCGTACCCCATTTATTGAGCCTCTAGTTCAGCTATTTAGCCTCTTATTGAGCCCATAGCGATCGGATCTAGGTCATCGAATCTAGGTCATTGAGTCTAGATTAGCGAATCTAGAGCATCGAATCTACGATCGTCCCATGTTCCGAGCCATGTCCAAAAACCCTTGGAGGCTAGGCCCTGGACGGCGACGGGATGGGAAATATTCATAGGGGGGCTCCACGGTGGGGGCTGGGGCGGCTTTAGCGATCGGAGAGGGGGCCGCTTGCACCGCTGCGGCAATAATGTCACTGGGATCTTGCGCCTTGCCCTTGGCTTTAGGGGCAGCCTTGGTGGGTGCTTTTGCCGCTTTGGGTGCTTGAGGGGCCGCCGGTTCAGGGGTTACCTCAGGGGTCGTGGGGGCTGGGGCTGGGGTAGAGGAGGCTGGAGCCGTGTCATCCAGGGTTAGAAAAAATTTTTCTTTACGCTTAAAAATCATAGGTGCGATCGAGGGGTAAGGGGCGCTAGTTCTTAGATTAGACGCTGAGAGCTTTCCGGTAAAGGTTTTGGGCTTAGGATTTCTGGACAGACTCGCTCCCCCAAGACGACCGATTGCTGGGCCCCGGTTACGCTGGGGAGGTTCCCCGGTAGCCCCAATCCTTGCCAGTGGGCGAGTACGGCAAAAATGGCCGCTTCTTTGAAGTCTGGATCGATTCCCCAGAGGGCGGTGGATTCCACGGGAATGGGGGCGAGGTGATGGCTCAGACGGCTGATGAGATGGCTGTTATGAACGCCGCCACCGCAGACCAGGACGCGATCGGGTTGGGTGGGTAAAAAGGATTGGTAACTGTGGACAATGGATCGGGCGGTTAATTCCGTCAGGGTGGCTAAAAAGTCGGCGGGACTGAGACCCTGATCTTGAGCTTCTTGATCTTGAGCCTCTTGCCAACAACGATCGAGGTAGGCGGCTCCAAAGAGTTCCCGTCCGGTCGATTTGGGAGGGGCTTGCTGAAAAAAGGGTTCCTGCAACCATTGCTCTACCAGGTCTAGGCGAGGAGTTCCCTGGGCAGCCCATGCACCGCCTGCGTCGTAACGCTGCTGACCTTGGCTGAGTTTTTGTACCGCTAAATCCAGGAGGCTATTGCCCGGCCCCGTATCCCACCCCTGCACCGGGGTTGTAACTTCAGCATTCAGGGGCGGCAGGTAGGTCACATTGCTAATGCCACCAATATTTTGGATACAGCGATGTTCCTGGGGATGGCCTAACCAGTAGCGATCGACCCCTGGGACGAGGGGGGCACCCTGACCCTGGGCGGCAATATCTGCGGCCCGAAAGTTCCAGACGGTGGGGAGTCCCGTGCGATGGGCAATCCAGGCCCCGCGGCCTAACTGCCAGGAATAGCCTAGGGTGCCGTTGTGGGGGGGGCGATGCCACAGGGTTTGTCCGTGGGAGCCGATGAGTTCCGGTTTGGGGAACCCGGCATCGATCGCTTGGGATTGGACGGCTAAGGCGGCTTGGGCAAAACACTCGGCCACCGCATCATCTAAGGCCACTAACTCCCCAATGGCAATGGTGGCCCCGCCGCAGAGATCGAGCAGTTGGGAGCGGAGGGCATCGGGATAGGGATAGGTCAGCCCGGTCTGGATACTCACCGCTAAGTCCCGATCGCTGCCGGAGATCTTGACCTGCACCGCATCAATGCCATCCAAAGAGGTTCCACTCATCAGACCAATCACAACGGTCATATTTTCTCTTTTGTCTCTGCTTTCTCTTGAGTTATCTTCGTGATCTCTGATGGTGCTAAGCATCAGGCATGGGCAAATTAATGCTGATCCGAGTTCCGGCACTAGGCTGACTGGAAATCGTCAACTTTCCACCGGCCCATTCTACAATTTTCTGCACAATTTTTAAGCCTAAGCCCATCCCTTCATGGGTGTAATTCTCCGCCGCAAATTTAACAAATGCACCAATGCGTGAAATCTGTTCTGGAGTCATCCCTTGACCCTGATCCGTAATTTCTAAACAAAAGCGATTCTCTTGGATTTGGGTACGGATGACAATGGGAGTTTGGGGCACAGAAAACTTGATGGCATTGTCTAACAGTTCAAACAAAAGGGCTGACCAATACCGATCGGGGAGGGGAACGGGATAAACCCCAAGCTCTAAGGTGAGATCGTTTTCCCGATTAGCCTGCATGGCTTTTTGTTGAATTTCTGTGTGGATGTCGTAACTCACACTGGAGGTTTGGGCTTTGGCCGATCGTTTGGATGGCCCCTGTTGAGTTTCCAATTCTAGGTATAGGATAAATCGCTTGGTCAATTTTTCTAACCGGCTAGCCGATTGCTCCGCCATTCCTAAGAGTTCATAGGCTTCTGAGGGATCTAGATTTTCTATATCCGCCTTAAGCAGTTGGATCACTCCAATAATGCCATTCAGGGGCGTATTTAATTCATGGGGAAAGCTACGGGTTAAGTTGCCGGTGAGTTCCTGTAAATTGCGACCGAGGACATTAATGGTATTGCGCTGAAATTTAGAAAACTCTTCCAGTTGATCATATTGAGCCTTAATGCGAAGCATGGATTGCACCCTAGCTCTGAGTTCATAGCTATTGACGGGCTTGCTAATAAAATCATCTGCTCCCATGGCCAAACAACGGGATAAATCTTCTTTTTCCGTTAAAGCCGTGACCATAATAATGGGCGTAGATTGCCACTGCGATCGTTCCCGAATGCGACGACAAACCTCAATACCATCCATCCCAGGCATCATCACATCCAAGAGAATTAAATCTGGTTTTAGATTTTCTAAGGCAGACAGGCCGCTTTCCCCATTGGCTGCGTAGTGCAAGTGGTAATTTTGTCGATTGAGCAGGGCTTCAATAACATCGAAATTATCCGGCTCATCATCGATAATTAAGATGGATATATCTTTCATAGTTGAGGTGTCCGAGAGGGTCAGAATTTGAGGGATGAGTTGCCCGTAAGATTGCACCAGGGGTGAGTTTATCTAGGTGAATTTAGGATTCATCGGCCAGACATCGGCCAGAGAGTGTGGTTTAATTTTATCCTAATCTTGTCCACAGAGTATACTTATGTACGTTGAATTCCGGGAAGTGAATCCGTTTGACCTTTGGATCTGGGTAAAATTCCCTACAGTACCCTCCACCTTAGAGCAGCAGTATGTGGAGGAACTGCTCAATTCCTGGTTTTACCTGGGCAAATTAGGGGGCTTTAATGAGGAAAATCTTCAGGTGCAAGAAACGGGGATCGACCTGAGCTACCTATCCTACGATGACAGTGTGGCGGCTAATAGCATGATGGCGGTGATGCACAACATGGGGGAGATGGAATACGAGGGAACCTGGGGACGCTGTTGGTTTGATCTGGGAACTAGCGATCCCTTGGGCTTAGATGTGCTGATTAATGCTTTCCGGCAACTGGGCCGAGATTATGTCAGTATCGATCGTCTCATCATTGGTGGCGAAAATGAGGACTGGCCCGTTCCTAGCGAAGACGATCGGGATACCTTTTACGATCAAAATTAAGGAATTCACGGTCTGTAACTTCAGAAACAAGAGGCTCGATTTCTCATAGTAAAGAAGCCCACTCTCTTGAGGGGATGTCCCCAGAAACCGGGGATTCAAAATGCTTCCCGTGCCCCCAAGACCCACCCGTCGCTTTTCTTTGGTACTATGACAGGCTATGGGGACAGGCTTAAATCTCCTGATGCGGATAGAGAGTCGGGAAACCCGGCCCCTACGTTCCTGTGCCCTAACCCCTTATCCCTTAGCCCTAAAGCCTAGAATCATGGATGCAATGGAATTTTTTCACAACAGTGAAGGTCGGTGGCGATCGCAACGGACAACCCACCACCTCCCGTTTCGTCGATCGGAGTCTGGGGATTCTCTGATCCGGGTGCGCTGCCTCACCCCCGAAGACGATCGGGTGAAGGAAACCTGTGCCATCCACGATATTGAGGTGGATCGCTCGGTGGGCGGTGCTGCGGTGCTGTGGCAAGGCTCCATGGAGTGGGACAAAGAGGAAGAAAATCACGAAGGGGAAGCGGTCTTTGCGATCGTTCCTGAGATGGGGAATGCCCAAGAGGGGCAACTGCTGCGGGATCGGGGCTATGCGGAAACCGCTCCGGTGGCGGGGCGATACTACATTGACGGCGAAGATGCCCTGGTGATGATTACGGACTACGAAACCATGAGTTCCTTAGAGCGCTTCTGGTTCCAAACACCGAACCTGCGCCTGCGGGCCAGTACGGTTAAGCTGTTTGGCGGGCTGAATAAGGCGACGTTTTGTGCGGAAACCCGAATCCTGGAGGAGGACACCCCTCCGCCCCCGTCCCTAGAGTGGGATCAAATTAATCTGTATTCCAGCTTCGGTTGGTAAGCAATGACCCTAGCGATCGATTTTGGCACGAGTAATACGGTGGTGGCCCGTTGGAACAGTGTGACCCAACAGGCGGAAACCCTGAGTTTGCCGGGGTTAAGTGTGCTATTGGCTCAGAATCCTCCCTTGGTTCCGAGTTTGCTCTATGTGGAATCGGCCCAGAGCGGGCAGGTGTTAGCGGGGCAAACGGTACGGGATCGGGGGCTGGATCTGCGGCAGGATCCCCGCTTTTTTCAAGGCTTTAAGCGCGGCATTGGGGCGACGGTGCCGGGATTTCAACCGGAGTTGGATGATCGGGTGGTGAGTTTTGAGCAGGTGGGTTCCTGGTTCCTTCAGGCGATCGTTCAGGGGATTCAGCAGGTGCCCTTGCCCTTGGAAAGCCTAGTGTTGACCGTACCCGTGGACAGTTTTGAACCCTATCGCCATTGGTTGGGGCGGGTTTTTGAAGCCATGCCAGAGGTGCAACAGGTGCGGCTCTTGGATGAACCCACGGCGGCGGCCCTGGGCTATGGGCTAGACAATCAAGACCTGTTGCTGGTGGTAGATTTTGGGGGAGGGACGTTGGATCTCTCCTTGGTGCGGTTGGAAACCACAGCGGCACAACGGAAACCCCTCGGCTTTATTTTGCAGTGGGGGGATAAATCCTTTGCGGAACGATCGGGGCAACGATCGCAGGTGGCGCGGGTTTTGGCGAAGGCGGGGCGCAATTTGGGAGGGACGGATATTGATCAATGGCTGGCGGCCTATTTGGTACAAAACTATGGGTTGAGTAATGGATTGAGTAATGGGTTGAGTGATGGTTTGAGTGATGGTTTAAATGCAGGGATAACGCCCCTAATTTTGCGGTTAGCGGAACGCCTGAAAATTCAACTCTCCTTACAGCCCCAAGCCACAGAAGTATACTTTGACGATCGTAATTTTGAGAGTTATGAGTTTCATCTCGATCGGGGTCAATTCAATGAAATTTTAAAAGCTCAAGCCTTTTTTGAAACCTGTGATCAAACCCTAGAGCAGGTGTTGCAACAGGCCCGCCGTCAAGGGATTGAAAAAAATGACATTCAAGGGGTTTTACTGGTGGGCGGCACCAGCCAAATTCCCGCCATTCAAGACTGGATTCAGGGCTATTTTCCCGCCTCTAAAATTCGTTCCCAAAAACCCTTTGAAGCGATCGCTCACGGGGCGTTGCGGGTGGCTCAAGGTCTGGAAGTCAAAGATTTTCTCTACCACAGTTATGGCATTCGCTATTGGAATCATCGCAGCCAGAGCCAAGACTGGCATTTACTGATTCGGGCCGGTCAACCCTATCCCCTCACGGAGCCCGTGGAATTAGTGTTAGGGGCTTCCGTGGAAAAACAGCCCAGCATTGAGTTAGTAATTGGGGAATTGGGAGAAGAAGGAGCCAGCACAGAAGTTTATTTTGACGGCGATCGATTTATTACCCGCACTCTCCAATCCCAACAGCGATCGGTGGTTCCCCTCAACGACAGCGATCGGGGGCGTACCCTAGCAACCTTAAATCCCCCCGGCAGTCCTGGAGTCGATCGGATTCGGGTTCAATTTCGGGTGGATGAAAATCGACAATTACGGGCCACGGTAGAAGACTTATTAACCTTGGAAACCCTAGTGGAAAATCAAGCGATCGTCGAGTTAGGGTAAGCCAGCACTATCCTCAATCCTTCCTCAAACAGCATCACGATAGAGCAGAAAATCTTCTACAATTTGCTGCCGTAATAAATGCTCCTGAATAATGCGCTCCATCACCTCCACCGTCACACTGTGGTACCACACCCGATCGGGATAGATCAAAACGATCGGCCCCTGTTGACACACCCGCAAACAATCTGCCTTTGTCCGATAAACACAGCCCGGCTCCTGCTCCGTCGCATTAACCTGCACCTGATCCAATTTTAATTCCCGGAGGCGACCTTTCAGGTACTCCCAGGAAGCTAACCCCACCTCAGGATCGCAACATTTAGGCTTGGTGGGAGTGGCACAAATAAATACATGGTAGCGAATGTGAGGAATGCCTAAATTTTCAATAGTCTCGGTCAAAGAAGAAGTCATAGATTGCTCCATAATTAATTAATTCATAATTAATAATTCATAATTAATAATTATCAGTCACCAATTTTGCAAAAAATCCCAATCTTCCGGTATCCCCATCTCTAGGGGTGGGGGAGGAGTGGTTTGGGGTGAACCCGATCGTAGGGCTTGATAGTCCCCAGAGTCGATCCATTTTAAGAGTTCTGAAGCCCGCAAAATAGACCAGGGACGCATATTTTCTAAGAAACTAAAGAGCTTAGTGATTTGATCTAAACTGTCTAGGTTATAGGCCGCAAACGATCGGGCTTGGGTTTTAAAAGCCTCCACGATCGCAGGGGCATTTTGCTCGAAGGCGAGGGTGGGTAATCCGGCCAGTTTAATCAGGGCAGAGAAGGCCACTTCTGGATCTTGGCAGGCTAATAATCCCGCCCGATCGCAGGTTAATTTGGCCATCATCACCCACTGATATAGGGCTAATTCTAAACCATTGGTGGCCAGCCCCCCTAACCCCAGGGTCGAACTGGAAATAAAACGCCCTACCACGGGCAACAGAATCGCTGCCTGTTGATAGAGCAAATGCTGGCTTTTAATATGTCCCAATTCGTGCCCCAAAATAAACACCAATTCCGCTGGATTCAGTTGTAAAAACCCATCCATGTTGAGAATAACGATCGGCTGATTAACCCCGATAGTAAAACTGCGAATATACCCCTCCCCGTGGCTCAGGTAGCACTCTGGCACCGGGTCAATGTCTAACACCTGGCACGCTTGGATGAGGGCATTTTGCACCGGGGGAAAATTTGCGGCATCGACCTTCAGGCTATTGGCCAAACACCGAAATCGAAAAAGACGATCGAGCCCATGCTCATTAATAGACTTAAATAAACGGGACAGGCCAGGGGTCTTGTTCAGGGAGCTTAAAGCCGTCCGATCGAAGGGATGCTCATAGCGATCGGGGGTTAAGGGCGTTAACCAGGGGGGCGGGGTGGCCATGGTGGAAGAGAATCTAAAATTTTCCGCAATTGGCCGAAGGCTCTCTAAAACAGGGTAGGATAACCTGAGGTTAACGATCGTTTAACCTAGGGGATCAAAGTTCTAAAGTTATAAAATTCTAAAGTTCTAGAGATCGCTATGTGTTTAGTGGAGCCTAGGGTCTTGGTATGAGTATACCTGCGGAAAAGCAGTTCTCGATGCAGGTCGCAGAGCTTGGGTTTACCTATCAACACGAACCCAGGGGAAACTATATTCGTTCTCCAGAGGGAGCCCGTGCATGGCACCTCCAGCAACAGGACGATCGTTGGGTGTTGTATGTGCGGGATGTCCCCCAGATTGTCTTTTATCCCGATGAAGTGCTGAAATTTTTGCAAAAACAAGCCGCCCTAGGGGAAATTTCTCCGCCGGACTCCGTTCCCCAGTCCCAACCCGTCCACCCCTGATCCCGAATCCAGACCAATACCTACAATCCAGATCCCGAATCCAGATCCCAAATCCAGATCCCAAATCCAGGTTTAAGATCAAGACCCCAAATCCAGATCCCAGATCAAGACGAGGTTAACTCATCCCCCGCCTGCAACACCGCGATCGCCCTCCGCTCCCGACCACTGGTTTCGATCGCCCCTTGGACGGTATCCATGACCTTTTCCCAGCCCTTGGTGAGCCCATAATGAGCCATCATCCGATCGAGATATTCCTGCTGAGGGGGACTAGGCTGGGTCAGAATACGACGAATGGAATCCCCAATGCGCTGATGGAAGTGCTGCTGAATCAGTTGCCAGGCCACCGCTTCGGCGGCAGGATTGAGAGCTTCCAAGGGATCTTCCAGCCCGGCACTGGGGGGGGCCGATCGCTCAGGGGCTAGGCTGGTCACGTTTGGCAAACTGTCTAACCAAGCGATCGAGTCATCCGTATTCAGCAGTTGAGCCATGGCAATAGATCCCGGCATTGTCCACAACAAGGCCCCATGCTCATCCCGCACAAAGGCTTCCCCCTCCACAAAAAGGTCAGGATTGCGCTGCTTCTGGCTTCGGATGTTGCTGGGGCTGCTGCTGAGTAGCTCGGCAAGTTGGTTGGTGGTGTAGACCTGCATAGGAAAGTAGTTCTGATAAACTATAATACAAAAGTATCATCTTTCTAAAACAGGTGCAACCTCCATCCTTAATCATCCTTAATCGGGTTTCAGAGCAGATCTTCTTGTGGGGAGGGTCAGAATATTGAGTACACTGGGAACAGACACAATTGAGCTTGCCCATTGCCGTGTCAGCCCTTCTATCCCTTGCCGTAGGTTCCTGTCGTGACTCATCAAACTGCCCTTCCAAGCGATCGTCCGATGTTGGTTATTCTAGATTTTGGATCTCAGTATTCCGAACTGATTGCACGACGCATTCGGGAGACTGAGGTATATTCCGAAGTCCTGTCCTACCGAACCCCTGCGGCAAGCCTCAAAGCTCCTAATATTAAGGGTTTAATTCTATCCGGTGGCCCCAATTCGGTCTATGACGAGGGGGCACCCCACTGCGATCCAGAAATTTGGAATTTAGGGATTCCAGTCTTGGGGGTTTGCTATGGAATGCAGTTAATGGTGCAGCAATTGGGGGGAACGGTGGAGCGGGCTGAGCGGGCGGAGTATGGCAAAGCGTCCCTGTTCATTGATGACCCAACGGATTTACTCACCAATGTGGACGATCGATCGACCATGTGGATGAGCCATGGGGATTCTGTGACCCTCTTACCAGCGGAATTTGAGATTTTAGCCCATACGGAAAATACGCCCTGTGCGGCCATCGCCCATCACGATCGTCGCTTGTATGGGGTGCAGTTCCATCCTGAGGTGGTGCATTCCGTGGGAGGGATGGCCTTAATTCGTAATTTTGTCTATCACATTTGTAAATGTAGCCCCACTTGGACAACGGAAGCCTTTGTGGAAGAAGCGATCCGGGAAGTGCGGCAGCAGGTGGGAGATAAACGGGTTTTGTTAGCCCTATCCGGGGGGGTCGATTCTTCGACTCTGGCCTTTTTACTCCACAAAGCGATCGGCCCTCAACTGACCTGTATGTTTATCGATCAGGGGTTTATGCGGAAGTATGAACCGGAGCGCCTGTTGAAATTATTTGAAGAGCAATTTCATATCACCGTGGAATATATTCAAGCCCGCGATCGATTCCTGAAAGCGGTGGAGGACATTACGGATCCAGAGGAAAAACGCAAGCGCATTGGCCACGAATTTATCCAGGTGTTTGAGGAAGAATCGAACCGTTTAGGCCCCTTCGACTATTTAGCCCAGGGCACGCTGTACCCGGATGTCATTGAATCCGCTGATACGAATATTGACCCGAAAACCGGGGAGCGGGTGGCGGTGAAAATTAAAAGCCATCACAACGTGGGAGGCTTACCGAAAAATCTGCGCTTTAAGCTGATTGAACCCCTACGGCGCTTATTTAAAGACGAAGTGCGGAAACTGGGCCGCGCCCTAGGCTTACCGGAGGAAATTGTCCAGCGTCATCCCTTCCCTGGCCCCGGTTTAGCCATCCGTATTTTAGGGGAAGTGACGGCGGAAAAGCTGAATATTCTACGAGATGCGGATTTTATTGTGCGCCAAGAAATTAACCGCCAGGGCTTTTACGAGCAGTTGTGGCAAGCCTTTGCGGTGTTGTTGCCCGTGCGGAGTGTGGGGGTGATGGGGGATAAGCGTACCTATGCCTATCCCATTGTCTTGCGGTTTGTCACCAGTGAGGACGGCATGACCGCAGACTGGGCGCAGGTGCCCTATTCCCTGTTAGAAACGATCGCTAATCGGATTGTGAATGAGGTGGAAGGGGTAAACCGGGTGGTGTATGACATTACCTCTAAACCCCCCGGAACGATCGAGTGGGAATAAGTGCCCTGGGTAGGCGACGACGGAGATAGTAAGCGAGGGCAGCAGACATGGGAAGACCTCGATGGCTTGAGATAACAACAGCTTAGCCTATTAGATTCGAGCCTGTTAGAAGGGTGGGGAAGAGTCCCCTGCTCCTCTTAGTCAATCTCTAAACGATAGGGTAAGCGCGTATACATTTGACGGGGATCGCTAAATTCCAGCAGGGTTTCCCAATCCGCTTGCATATTTTCCATCATTGCCGCTACGGGGGGAGCCGGGTGGGAGCGTTCCGGGGGTAGCCCTCGACTGAGCAAGTTATGCAAATTCAAGCGCTGCAAACTATTGGGGGCAAATTCGGCATCTCCAAAGAGACGATCGATGATTTCCTCCTCTAAGGTAGGCACGTAGGGATATTCCGTTAAATACCAAGTGCCTTCCTCTAGCTTGGCGGCGGTCACGGCCCGATCGATGGCGGTCTCAAGTCCCCCTAGTTCATCCACCAATTTGACTTTTTGGGCCGCAATTCCTGACCAGATCCGCCCCTGGGCAATTGCGTTGACTTGAGTGGGGGATAACTTCCGCCCTTTGGCTACCAAATCCACAAAATCGGCGTAGATTTGATCCACAAATTTCTGGAGCAGGGCCATTTCTGAGGGGGTGCGGGGCCGGGCGATCGTGTAGAGGTTGGCGTAGGGGCCGGTGGTGACACTATCCCAGGTCACTCCGTTGTTATTGGCAAATTTTTGGGCATTGGGGAGCAGTCCAAACACGCCGATCGAGCCGGTGATGGTATTGGGTTCCGCAACGATCGTTTGGGCGGGGGCGGCAATCATGTAGCCCCCAGAGGCGGCAATGTCCCCCATGGACACAATCACGGGTTTGACCGCTTGCAGCAGCCTCACTTCTCGCTCAATCAGGTGAGACGCGGTGGCACTCCCTCCGGGGCTATTAATCCGCAGCACCACCGCCTTGACCTGTTCGTTTCGCCGCAACTCTTGCAGCACAGACACATACTCTTCGCTGCCAATGACCCCCAAATCCCCTTCCCCGGAAATAATGGTGCCTTCGGCATAGAGGATGGCAATTTCATTCTCTGCGGCTTCCTCCTGAGTCGGGGGCTCTTGCTGGTAGCTGTACTCAATAATGCCAATTTGGGGAAAGGCTTCCTCTGGCTCTTCTTCCCCGAAGGAGGCTTCTAGGGAAATCTCTGGGGTTGAGTTAGGGTCTGAAGGTACAGGATCTGAGGGGACAGGATCTGGGGGTGCAGGGTTTGCAGGGGCTGACGGCTCTGAAGACTCTGAAGTGGGAGCCGGGGAGGGCTGAGAACGGGCTTTTGTCTGCTCCGTGGCTGGGGCTGGGGAGGCTGGTGGTGATGCGGCTGGAGAGGCTTCTGGAGAGGGGATCCCGGTGGAGAGTTGCTTAAGGGTTTCCTGTACTTCGTCCCAGTGTTGCACTTTGTCCACGAGGCCTTTTTCTAGGGCTGCCGTAGGGGTGAGAATGCCCTCCTGTTGGCTCAGGGTGCGGAGGGTGGCCACGTTGACCTCCCGATCGTTTCCTACGCTGGTGAGTAATTCAGTCCACAGATCCCCTAAGAGGGCTTGTAGCTGTTGACGATTGGCGGCACTAAATTTCTTTTCGGTGTAGGGTTCAACGGCGGATTTGTATTTGCCAACTCGAATGACCTGCATTCCTAGACCATACTTTTCTAAAGCACCGCCATAAAATTGTACTTCTGCTTCAAAGCCATCTAGGGCTAAACTCCCGATCGGATTAAGGACGATCGTATCGGCAACGGTGGCGAGGTAATAACCGGATTCTAACCAATCCACACCGTAGGCAATAATGGGTTTACCGGAGGTTTTAAAATCTGCTAAGGCTTGGCGAATTTCCCTAATGCTGCCGAAATCTGCCCCCACATAACCCTGCTCTCCATTGAGAAAAATCCCTTTAATTTGATCATCGGTTTTTGCAGCTTTAATGGTTTCCAATAGGGATCGCAGGGGGATATTCCAGGGTTCTTCTAAGGAAACAAAATTCTCATTCTCCTGAGGACGATCGCTAATAAAGAGGGACAGATCGTACACTAAAATCGAATCTTGTTCTGGTTCTTGACTGGTTTCTTCCAGTTTGGAGCCTACCCCAAAAGCGATTAAAACTACAACGCCAGCCCCTAAAATACTGAAAAGAATTAAACCCAGGAAAACAGCAAAAACTGTCTTAAAAAAATCTTTCATTCTAAGCTCCTTCTCAGGTTATGGTAAATGGATTGCAGTCAAGGACTTACGGGTACACGTAAGGAGGGGATTGCATCTG
Source organism: Prochlorotrichaceae cyanobacterium CTOTU29312 (assembly GCA_031971595.1). Lineage (GTDB taxonomy): Bacteria > Cyanobacteriota > Cyanobacteriia > Prochlorotrichales > Prochlorotrichaceae > JBEAPM01. The sequence continues at coordinate 3,254 of DALYGI010000032.1, read as the reverse complement.
AGTCGATCAGCCTCAATCCTTGGGAAATTTCTATTAATTTCAATATACCCAGAATTTAGAAAATAGCTTCCTCCCGCTCCCTTTATAATAATCTTGACCTGTACCCCTCGCACCTATGGTATTGCCCGCAGCCCGCTGGAACTCGTTTTGTCCCGTGATCTCCAAACCCTGGAAGCCATTCACCTGGAAGTCTAGGCTGATGGGATGCTCAGAGGGGGGCGGCTGATAACGATCGTGGTGGGGCTGAGTCTGGGTCTAAGTGGGTGTTGGTTGGTTGCTGCCGGAGCGGGTGCTGAAGGCGGTGTTTCAGACGAAGGCGCAACTTATCTTAATCTTGATGATTTGCCTCTAAATTCGGTGCAATGACCAGGGGCAGACTTTAGAAGCCCTCTTTGAGGTAATCCAGGCTGTGCTTCAGAAATTCTTGCTGTAGGGCAATGCAGTGCTGTGCGATTCGACGATCGAGAGTCAAGATTGCCGTGATCTTTAATCGTTCTGCGATCGCCATAACCGAAGCATCTACAAAGTCAATTCTATAAACAGCCTTAGGATCGTGAATTCAATAAACTGGAAAGTTCAGGATTAAACCACAGAGTCACAGAGAACACAGAGGAATTCCTTTGAGGCTTTCATATCTTTGTGGTGAAATTCTAAGTAGGCCAGGCTAAATAAGGGGATCTATCAATGACGGCAGAATAGGGCTTTCAGCCGATTTAAAGCGCCCATTACTTTGTCTGCTCTACTTAGGTTATAAAGTCCGTATTCCTTAGCGCTGCGGTGATGAAGATCTTGATGATCAGTTAGTGCAACAATAAAGCCCGTATCCGCAATAGCAATATTAGCAATAGTAATTACTCTTTCCATGTCCATCCCGATCGTTGTTGAATTCCCTGTTCTAAAACTTCTTCGGCTCGTTCTGAAAGGTTCTTCCAGCGAAGGAGGATCGAGCGCGAGTCCATCAATTTTGGCTACAATTCGTTTTTGGACATCTTCAGATAGCTTAAGCAGTTCCTTACGAACCGTTTTCAATAACTCGATTTGATAAGGTTTCACACGTCTAGCTCCTGTTTCAGGAAATCCCACGAAATTCGCTCTTGATTGTCAGGATGGGATTCCGCTAAGATAGCATCTCTGACATCTAGTAAATCTTCCAATTCATCAGCATTAATAATCGCTAATTTACCTTGGCTAATCCTAGACAGGAGTTCCTCTATTGACAGATTAAACTGCTGTGCTAGGGTTTCAATTCCAATCAGTATCTCAGGGGAAACTGTTAAAGAACTCATTTAAGCCTCCGGTATAAGTTCGATCGGATTATACATTTCTCCAGCATAGGTTCATATAGCTTCTTCCCTCTCCCTTTATAATAATCTTGACCTGTACCCCTCGCACCTATGGTATTGCCCACAGCCCGCTGGAACTCGTTTTGGTCTGGAATCTCCAAGCCCTGGAAGCCATTTACCTGGAAGTCTAGGCTGATGGGGATGCTCAGAGGGGCACTGCTGATGACGATCGTGGTGGGGCTGAGTGGGTGTTGGTTGCTGCCGGAGCGGGCGCTGAAGGCGGTGTTTCAAATTACAACGGATCAGAATCCCAATTCTGCGCTGTTTATTTCCGATCAAGCGCCAGCGGCGTTAACCCTTCAGGTCAATCCCGATCGGCTGGAGCCACCGGCCGTTCTCGCGGCTCTGGCGGGCAAGGTGCCCCTCGGTGAAGGCTTGGCTGACCTGAAAAGTGGCTTAATTGAGCGTTTGGGGCTGAAGTATGACCTGGATATTCAACCCTGGTTAGGCTCGGAAATTAGCCTGGCCCTGACGGATGGGGATCTGGATCGGAATCCAGAAAATGGCTTACAGCCGGGGTATTTGCTGTCCTTGGCGGTGCAGGATGGCACGGCGGCCCGACAGTTTTTACAACGGTTTTGGCAAACGCGGGCGGTGACCGGCCAGCCCATTGCCCAGGAGACGTTTAAGGGGGCTACCCTCATTTACGATCGTCCCCTAACTTCTTCCGCTGCAACCTCCTTAGCTGCTCCTACCGCCCCCGTGGCCAGTGCCCTGGTGGGGGACTATTTTCTGCTCTTTGCCAACGATCCCCAGATTTTACGCAGCGCCTTAACGATCGCCCAGGTGCCGGAGTTAAGCTTGGCCTTTAACCCGGCCTATCAACGGGGGCTGAAGGAATTACGGGAGCCTCGCTTGGGGTTAGGGGTGCTAAACCTCTCTAGCCTCTGGGTCAATTTGCAGCAACAACCCTTTACCCGCAACGTGGCCGATCGGATTGGGGTGCCTCCAGCGGCGGAATTGCTGGTGTCCCTGGTGCCCACCCGTTCCGGGATCAAGGCGGAAACCCTCCTCGCCTCTAAATTTCCCGCTGATACGACCCTGCCCCCCTTTGCCACCCTGCCCGATGCCACTTCCCCCATTCTGCGGCTCTTGCCCCCGGACACCCTGCTCATGGCCACCGGGGGGGAACTGCAACAACTCTGGACGGAGATGGAGGGCTTAGCCACCAGGGTGAGTTGGGTGAAGGCCCTGTTTGAGCCTTTTCAAGCCCGTTTTAATGTGTCCCACGATGCCCAAGGTCAATCCCTTCTGGAGCTAATTCTGGCTGGTTTTCAGGGGAACTATGCCGCCGCTTTAGTGCCCAACCCCACGAACCCCGCCGATCGGGATTGGATTGTGGCGGTGGATCGCATGGCCTTTGGGGCTCCTGAAACCTTAACCGCTTTGGATCAGTTCGCCAGCGATCGGGGCTACGAGGTCAGTCCCATTGAGTTTGGGGAGCAGGTTGTGACCACTTGGAGCCAGTTACAGGCCAGTGAAAAGGCCGCTACGCCCTTGGTGGAAGCCCGTTTGGGTGGTGTCCATACCTCCATCGATCGTTATGAGATCTTTGCCCCCAGTCTGGCGACTCTAGCGAAAGTAATTCAGGCTTGGCAAGGGGATTCGCTCTTGGAAACCGCTTCTTTCCAAAATGTGATCGCACCCTTGGCGGCGGGGGGCTACAACTACCTTTATCTCAATTGGCCCGACAGTCAGGCCATCCTGGAGGATCGGTTTCCCAGTTTGAAATTACTGGAGTTTGCCGGTTATGCTCTGTTTCATTCCTTAGAAAGCGTTGTACTTCGCAGTGATCCGCCGGTTCAGGATGGCCAGGGGTACCGCATTGAACGGGCAACGATCGCTTTGAATTTGCGGGGAGATTAGGATCGTGAATTAAATAAACCGAAAAGTTCAGGATTAAACCACAGA
>DALYGI010000031.1:16317-18610 GCA_031971595.1 Prochlorotrichaceae cyanobacterium CTOTU29312 | reverse complement strand
AATAGGGCTTTCAGCCGATTTAAAGCGCCCATTACTTTGTCTGATCTACTTAATATAAGTGTTAAGTATAAAGTTATACCACAAGTGGGATCCACAGGTTGTGATCCATCTACGACCTTACGGTGATCTTATTGTGACCTTAATCTTGTTGTGACTTTATCTTGATTAGCATCCCTGAATCTTAAACCTGTCATCCAAAGTAGGAGGCATCTGCCAATGGAAATTCTTGCTTCTTTCCCCGTCCCCATCGATCGAAGTGCAGAAAACTCCCGTTTCACCATTCCCCACCAGACCGAATTAGCCAGTTTTGTTTTTACCCTAGCCCTAGGATTAATTCCCACCCCTGCTCAGGCCCTTCTCCAACAGTCCGATCGCTGCTCTGCGGTGGCCGACTTGCAAACCGCACTCTGGGACTTTGGTTTTGATCCGGGGGCAGTGGATGGCGTTTTTGGCCCAAATACCCAGGCCGCAGTGGTCTCTTTTCAACGGGATCAGGGCTTACTGGATGATGGTGTGGTGGGGGTGAATACGGCTACGGCCCTCGGTCTAGATCCTTACCTCTCCTGTGGGGATGTGTCAGAGGGGGAAGCGATCGATGAGTATGAGTATGCCCTGGCAGCATGCAGTACAGCGTGGGTTAATACCCAAGGGGCCCCCCTCAATGTGCGATCGGAACCTAGCTTGGATGCGCCCATTATTGGTTCCCTCTCCGATGGCAGTGAAATTTCCCTGGATTCTCCTGTCTCTGAGGATTGGGTGAAAGTGAGTTCGGGAGGGTGGATTGCAACGGCTTGGCTGAGTTTTCAGCCCCTATCCCCTTCCGAAACCAGTGCGGAATTCAGTTCCTCCGGCAGTGACTATGGGGAGAGCTTCTCAGAAAGTAGCTCCTCAGGCAGTAGCTCCTCAGGCAGTGGCTACTCAGACAGTGGCTATGTGACCTACACTATTTTACCCGGCTGGACGATCGAAGATATGGCCTATCATTTCGAGTCCATTGGTCTGTTCAGCGCATCAGACTTTTTAGCCGCAGCTTCAGATATTCCCTACAGCCAATTTTCCTGGTTACCCGATGGGATTTATAGCCTTGAAGGGTTTCTCTATCCCGATACCTATGAAATTGCAGGGAACGCCACTCCTCACGAAGCCATTGATCAAATGTTGGGTCGTTTTGAAGCCATGGCCCTACCCGCTTACGATCGCTCTGGCACGGGTTTAAGTTTGTATGATTGGGTAATTCTTGCCAGCATTGTGGAACGGGAAGCGATGCTCTACGACGAACAACCATTGATTGCCTCCGTCTTCCTCAATCGGATGGACATCGGCCAGCGGTTAGAATCGGATACGACGGTGGAGTATGCCCTGGGTATTCAGCAAACCCCAGAATATCCCCTCACCCTCTCAGAGGTACGCACCGAGTCACCCTATAACACCTACCTCAACAGCGGCCTCCCCCCCAGCCCGATCGCCACCCCAGGACTAGGCAGTTTAGATGCGGTTTTGTATCCGGCGGATAGTGGTTATTTATATTTTGTGGCCTGCTATGATGGCACCCACGAATTTAACTACTCCTTAGAAGATCATGAACAGGATCGAGACACCTTCTGCGCTGCCTCTCGTGGTTCCTAGTCAAGCTCCTCAATCGACACCGCAAGCTTCTACACCGCTACGGGTGGGGGTGGCCGGGCCGGTGGGTTCGGGTAAAACCGCCCTGGTCAATGTCCTCTGTCATGATCTGCGCCAGGGCTATCAGTTAGCAGTGGTGACCAATGATATTTATACCCAAGAAGATGCCCAGTTTTTGGTTCGGGCCGAAGCCCTCGCTGCCGATCGTATCGTGGGGGTAGAAACGGGGGGCTGTCCTCACACGGCCATTCGGGAAGATGCCTCCATTAACCTCGTAGCGATCGAAGATTTGGAGCGGCGGTTTCCTGGTCTAGATCTGCTGTTTGTGGAAAGTGGGGGGGATAATTTAGCAGCAACCTTTAGCCCAGAATTAGTAGACCTGACTATTTATGTGATTGATGTGGCAGCGGGGGACAAAATTCCCCGGAAAGGGGGCCCCGGTATCACCCGATCGGATTTATTAGTGATTAATAAAATTGACCTTGCGCCCTACGTGGGTGCAGATTTAGACGTAATGGAGCGGGATGCTAAAAAAATGAGAGGCGATCGTCCTTTTGTTTTTACCAACCTCAAGACAGGAACAGGGGTCAGCACGATCGTGGATTTTATTAAAGGATACTTGGGGGGTTAGGGGACAGTGTTGAGTTTTGAGTTTTGAGTTTTGAGTTTT